>NZ_JAIGQA010000092.1:0-30382 GCF_019733245.1 Streptomyces sp. WAC04114 | reverse complement strand
GGTAGTAGGCGGTCAGCGGCCGGTCCCAGCCCCGGCTCGCGCGTGAGAACCGCGTCCTGAGCCTCTACACCCGCGCGCGCAGGGGCTGGGACCGGCCGCTGACCGCCTACTACCTGATCCTCGGCGGCAGTCTGCTGATCACCGTGCTGGGACTGGTGATGGTCTACTCGGCCTCCCAGATCACCGCGCTGCAGATGTCACTGCCGGGTTCGTACTTCTTCCGCAAGCAGTTGCTCGCGGCGGGGATCGGCACCGGTCTGCTGCTCGCGGCCTCGCGGATGCCGGTGAAACTGCACCGGGCGCTCGCCTACCCCATCCTCGCGGGCGCCGTCTTCCTGATGATCCTGGTGCAGGTCCCGGGGATAGGGATGTCGGTCAACGGCAACCAGAACTGGATCTCCCTCGGCGGCTCCTTCCAGATCCAGCCCAGCGAGTTCGGCAAGCTCGCCCTCGTGCTGTGGGGCGCCGACCTGCTCGCGCGCAAACAGGACAGGAGGCTGCTGAACCAGTGGAAGCACATGCTCGTGCCGTTGGTCCCGGCCGCCTTCATGCTGCTCGGCCTGATCATGATCGGCGGCGACATGGGCACCGCGATCATCCTCACGGCCATCCTGTTCGGCCTGCTCTGGCTGGCCGGTGCCCCCACGCGACTGTTCGCCGGGGTGCTGTCGATCGCCGCCGTTCTCGGCCTGATCCTCATCAAGACCAGCCCCAACCGCATGGCCCGGCTGCAGTGCCTGGGCGCCACCGAACCACAGTCGGGACCCGTCGACTGCTGGCAGGCCGTGCACGGGATCTACGCCCTCGCCTCGGGCGGAATCTTCGGTTCCGGGCTGGGTGCGAGTGTGGAGAAATGGGGCCAACTCCCCGAAGCTCACACCGACTTCATCTTCGCCGTCACCGGTGAGGAACTGGGCCTGGTGGGGACGCTGTCGGTACTCGCCCTCTTCGCGGCTCTAGGCTATGCGGGTATCCGCGTGGCCGGACGCACGGAGGACCCCTTCGTGAGGTATGCCGCAGGAGGTGTGACCACCTGGATCACGGCCCAGGCCGTGATCAACATCGGTGCGGTGCTCGGTCTGCTGCCGATCGCCGGCGTCCCCCTCCCGCTGTTCTCCTACGGGGGATCCGCCCTGCTGCCGACCATGTTCGCCATCGGGTTGCTGATCGCCTTCGCGCGTGAGGACCCCGCTGCGCGGATGGCGCTTGCGATGCGGCAACCCCGCTTTGGTAGAAAGCGGGGGGCCGGGGGAACCGGTTCCGGTCGGAGTCCCCGGAGATGGAACACGATGCGACGGCGTGCCTCGGCGGCGCGCTCGTCCGGAGAGCGGTGAATTTCGGTGCATGTCGTACTCGCCGGCGGAGGAACCGCGGGCCACATCGAGCCCGCGCTCGCCCTCGCGGACGCCCTGCGCAGGCAGGACCCGAGCGTGGGCATCACGGCCCTGGGCACGGAGCGCGGCCTCGAGACGCGTCTCGTACCCGAGCGCGGGTACGAACTCGCGCTGATCCCCGCCGTTCCGCTGCCGCGCAAGCCCACCCCCGAGCTGATCACCGTCCCGGGACGGCTGCGCGGCACGATCAAGGCGACCGAGCAGATCCTGGAGCGCACCAAGGCGGACGCCGTGGTCGGCTTCGGCGGCTACGTCGCCCTGCCCGGCTACCTCGCGGCCAAGCGCCTGGGCGTGCCGATCGTGATCCACGAGGCCAACGCCCGCCCGGGCCTGGCCAACAAGATCGGCTCGCGCTACGCCAGCCAGGTCGCCGTCTCCACGCCCGACAGCAAGCTGCGGGGCGCCCGCTACATCGGCATCCCGCTGCGCCGCTCCATCGCCACGCTCGACCGGGCCGCCGTACGCCCCGAGGCCCGGGCCGCGTTCGGGCTCGACCCGAACCTGCCCACGCTGCTGGTCACCGGCGGCTCCCAGGGCGCCCGCCGCCTCAACGAGGTCGTCCAGCAGGTCGCCCCGTGGCTCCAGCAGGCCGGGATCCAGATCCTGCACGCCGTCGGGCCGAAGAACGAACTGCCGCAGGTGCACCAGATGCCGGGGATGCCCCCCTACATCCCGGTAAGTTACCTGGACCGGATGGACCTCGCGTACGCCGCGGCCGACATGATGCTCTGCCGCGCGGGCGCGATGACCGTCGCCGAACTCTCCGCCGTCGGGCTCCCGGCCGCCTACGTCCCGCTGCCCATCGGCAACGGCGAACAGCGGCTCAACGCCCAGCCGGTGGTCAAGGCCGGCGGCGGACTGCTGGTCGACGACGCGGAGCTGACCCCCGAGTGGGTCCAGCACAACGTCCTGCCCGTGCTCGCCGACCCGCACCGGCTGTACCAGATGTCCCGCGCCGCCGCCGAGTTCGGCCGGCGGGACGCCGACGACCTGCTCGTCGGCATGGTGTACGAGGCGATCGCCGCCAGTCGTGCACACCGATAGGACTGTATGACGGAAGGCAGGGAGCGTGGCCGGATCGACCACCGCCGAGCGCGGTGAACGCCAGCAGGAGTCGTCCGGCCCGCCGCCCCGCCTGAGGTCGAGGCGGACCCGGCTGCGCGCGATCGTCCTCCTGGGCCTCGCCCTGGTGTTCCTCGGCATCCCGACCATCTGGCTGTTCTACGGCTCCGACTGGCTGCGCGCCGAGCACGTCTCGGTGTCCGGCACCCGGGTGCTGACACCTGCTCAGGTCGAGGCGGCGGCCGAGGTTCCGCTCGGGAAGCCGCTGATTTCCGTCGACACCGGTGCGATCGAGACGCGATTGCGGCGAAAATTGCCCCGAATTGACGTGGTTGACGTGGTCCGTTCCTGGCCCCATGGAATCGACCTGAAAGTGGTGGAGCGGACTCCGGTTCTGATTGTCCACAAGGGCGAAAAGTTCATCGAAGTGGACGATGAAGGTGTCCGCTTCGCCACGGTTTCTGAAGCCCCGAAAGGCGTCCCGGCGCTGGAATTGACGCCCTCCCGGTCCGGCTCCGCAGCCGCCAGCCTGCGCCGCTTCGGGGAGTCCCGGCTGGTGCGCGAGGCGGTCGGTGTCGCCCGCGCGGTTCCGGCCGCCGTCGCGCGCGAGACACGGGCCGTCAAGGTCCGTTCCTATGACGACATCTCGCTGGAGTTGAGGGACGGCCGCACCGTGGTCTGGGGGAGCAGCGAGAAGGGTGCCGCGAAGGCCCGTACCCTCACCGCCCTGATGAAAGCAACGCCCGATGCGGGGTACTTCGATGTGAGTGTGCCCACCGCCCCTGCGTCATCGGGGAGTTGACGCACATCCGCGCAGGCCAGCACCCTGGTTGGGCAGTGCTACGGCTGATCACATAGGGTGAAAAGAAAAACGGGAGGTTCGGCGTGTTCGTTGAACGTGCGCCACTTGTCGACTTAGTGTCCTGTTCAGAAGACTCCAAGGAACAGACACACTGGTAACCCTAAACTTCAAGGTTAGGGTTCGGGTCGGCGATACGGACCGTCCCATTCGGCATCAGTCGTCGGGTCGCGGGGCGCAGGGCGTCACGTTGATTCGGCGACACGTAACTCGAGGCGAGAGGCCTTCGACGTGGCAGCACCGCAGAACTACCTCGCAGTCATCAAAGTCATCGGTGTCGGCGGCGGTGGTGTCAATGCCATCAACCGGATGATCGAGGTCGGTCTCAAGGGCGTCGAGTTCATCGCCATCAACACCGACGCGCAAGCTCTGTTGATGAGCGACGCCGACGTCAAGCTGGACGTCGGCCGTGAACTCACCCGCGGACTCGGCGCCGGAGCCAACCCGGCCGTGGGCCGCAAGGCCGCCGAGGACCACCGCGAGGAGATCGAGGAGGTCCTCAAGGGGGCCGACATGGTCTTCGTGACAGCCGGTGAAGGCGGCGGCACCGGCACCGGCGGCGCGCCCGTCGTGGCCAACATCGCCCGCTCGCTCGGTGCCCTCACCATCGGTGTGGTCACCCGCCCGTTCACCTTCGAGGGACGGCGCCGCGCGAACCAGGCCGAGGACGGCATCGCCGAACTCCGCGAAGAGGTCGACACCCTCATCGTCATCCCGAACGACCGGCTGCTGTCCATCTCGGACCGCCAGGTCTCGGTGCTGGACGCCTTCAAGTCGGCCGACCAGGTCCTGCTCTCCGGTGTCCAGGGCATCACCGACCTCATCACCACCCCGGGCCTCATCAACCTCGACTTCGCCGACGTCAAGTCGGTCATGTCCGAGGCCGGCTCGGCCCTGATGGGCATCGGCTCGGCCCGCGGCGACGACCGCGCGGTTGCCGCCGCGGAGATGGCGATCTCCTCGCCGCTGCTGGAGGCGTCCATCGACGGCGCCCGCGGTGTGCTGCTCTCCATCTCCGGCGGCTCCGACCTCGGCCTGTTCGAGATCAACGAGGCCGCCCAGCTGGTGAGCGAGGCCGCCCACCCCGAGGCCAACATCATCTTCGGTGCGGTGATCGACGACGCCCTCGGCGACGAGGTCCGGGTCACCGTGATCGCGGCCGGCTTCGACGGCGGCCAGCCGCCCGCCAAGCGGGACAACGTCCTCGGCTCGTCCACGGCCAAGCGCGAGGAGCCGGCCCCGGTGCGGCAGACCGAGAGCCGCCCCTCCTTCGGATCGCTCGGCAGCGTGACCCCGAAGGAGGACCCGGAGCCCGCTCCGGAGCCGGTCAAGGACATCCCGGTCGCCCCGCCGGTCACGCCGGCGCCGCGGTCCTACTCGGACAGCGCGGCCGAGGAACTGGACGTACCGGACTTCCTCAAGTGATCCTTCAGTCGTGATAGGACAGCGCGAAAGCGCGAGCGGCGCGCACTTCGGCTTCACCGACCGGTGGGGCGGGGTGAGCGCCGCTCCGTATGAGGAGCTCAACCTCGGCGGAGCGGTCGGCGACGATCCCGACGCCGTACGCACCAACCGGGATCTGGCTGCCAAGTCCCTCGGCGTCGAGCCGGACCGGGTCGTCTGGATGAACCAGGTGCACGGGGCCGACGTGGCCGTGGTGGACGGGCCGTGGGGATCTTCGACCGCGATCCCGCCGGTCGACGCGATCGTCACCACGCGCCGGGGGCTCGCCCTCGCCGTGCTCACCGCCGACTGCGTGCCGGTACTGCTCGCCGACCCCGTCGCCGGGATCGCCGCCGCCGCCCACGCGGGTCGGCCCGGCATGATCGCCGGAGTCGTCCCGGCCGCGCTACGCGCGATGACGGAGCTGGGCGCCGAGCCCTCCCGGATCGTCGCCCGCACCGGGCCCACCGTCTGCGGCCGGTGTTACGAAGTGCCCGAGGCGATGCGCGCCGAGGTGTCCGCCGTCGAGCCGGCGGCGTACGCCGAGACGAGTTGGGGCACACCGGCGGTCGACGTGAGCGCCGGAGTGCATGCCCAGCTGGAACGGCTCGGGGTGCGCGACCGGGAGCAGTCGCCGGTGTGCACGCTGGAGTCGCACGATCACTTCTCGTACCGCCGCGACCGCACCACCGGTCGGCTCGCGGGTTATGTGTGGCTGGACTGATAGGGCATGACGGACCGTAAGGACGAACTCGCCGCCAATCTGGCGAAGGTGGAACGGCGCATCGCCGACGCGTGCGCGGCCGCGGGGCGGGCACGCGACGAGGTGACCCTGATCGTGGTCACCAAGACCTACCCCGCGAGCGATGTGCGGATCCTCGCGGAACTCGGCGTGCGCCACGTCGCCGAGAACCGCGACCAGGACGCGGCCCCCAAGGCCGAGGCCTGCTCGGATCTGCCCCTCACCTGGCACTTTGTGGGTCAACTTCAGACCAACAAGGTGCGATCGGTGGTCGGTTACGCGGATTTCGTGCAGTCCGTCGATCGTTCCAAGCTCGTCACGGCTCTGTCGAAGGAGGCCGTCCGGGCCGGGCGCGAACTGGGGTGCCTGCTCCAGGTCGCGCTCGACGCCGGGGAGAGCGGCCGGGGTGAACGCGGAGGTGTCGGGCCCGGCGGTATCGGGGAGTTGGCCGATCTCGTGGCCGGCGCGCCGGGGCTCCGGCTCGACGGACTGATGACCGTCGCACCGCTCACCGGGGAGTACGCGGGACGCGAACGGGCGGCTTTCGAGCGGTTGATGGATTTGTCGACCGACCTGCGCCGCAGTCATCCGGCTGCCACCATGGTCTCGGCAGGGATGAGTACGGACCTCGAACAGGCCGTGACGGCCGGAGCGACACATGTGCGCGTCGGCAGCGCGGTACTCGGAGTCCGCCCCAGGCTCGGGTAACGTCGCCAAGAAGTCGGACCACAGCAGAAAATATGGTCATTGCCGCCGATAGGCGGATTCAAGGACCTCGTGGATCGCGGGCACTTGGCAGTCGTCAGCCGATCCACCACAGAGCGGAGGACTCAGAGCATGGCCGGCGCGATGCGCAAGATGGCGGTCTACCTCGGCCTCGTGGAGGACGATGGGTACGACGGCCGCGGATTCGACCCCGACGACGACTTCGAACCCGAACTGGACCCGGAGCCCGAGCGGGACCACCGACGGCACGAGCCGTCCCATCAGCCACATGTCTCACATCAGCCCCAAAGGGACGAAGAGGTACGAGTCGTACAGCCGCCCGCGCCTCGCGAACCGGTCGCCCGTTCCGCTTCGCTCCCCGCGGAATCCAACCGCCCGGCGCGCATCGCGCCCGTGGCATCCATCACACAAGAACGCGCAAGTCTGGAGAAGAACGCACCGGTGATCATGCCCAAGGTCGTGTCGGAACGAGAGCCTTACCGGATCACCACGCTTCACCCACGGACCTACAACGAGGCCCGTACCATCGGGGAACACTTCCGTGAAGGCACTCCGGTGATCATGAATCTGACTGAGATGGATGACACAGATGCGAAGCGACTTGTCGACTTTGCGGCTGGTCTGGTGTTTGGTCTTCACGGCAGTATCGAGCGGGTGACGCAGAAGGTGTTCCTGTTGTCGCCTGCTAACGTCGATGTCACGGCGGAGGACAAGGCCCGCATCGCAGAGGGCGGGTTCTTCAACCAGAGCTGAGACGCACCACCGGAACAGCAGTACCGAGCAGGGCACAGGGGAGAGGGAAGCAAGAGGTCATGAGCGTGGTTTTGGATGTCGTCTACATCGCGCTGATGTGCTTCCTCATCGTGCTCATCTTCCGGTTGGTCATGGACTATGTCTTCCAGTTCGCCCGCTCATGGCAACCCGGCAAGGCGATGGTGGTCGTTCTGGAGGCCACTTACACTGTCACTGATCCACCGCTCAAGCTTCTGCGGCGGGTCATTCCGCCGCTGCGTCTCGGGGGCGTGGCGCTAGACCTGTCCTTCTTCGTACTGATGATCATCGTCTACATCCTGATCTCGATCGTGAGCCGGCTGTGATGAGCGATGTGACCTACCGTCTTGCCGAATGCCGACGACTACGTTGAGGTGAAGAGATGCCGTTGACCCCCGAGGACGTGCGGAACAAGCAGTTCACGACCGTCCGCCTCCGAGAAGGCTATGACGAGGACGAGGTCGATGCCTTCCTCGATGAGGTCGAAGCCGAACTGACCCGCCTGCTCCGCGAGAACGAGGACCTGCGCGCCAAGCTGGCCGCGGCCACGCGCGCTGCTGCGCAGAACCAGCAGAACATGCGCAAGCCTCCGGAGCCCCAGCAGGATCAGCAGCAACAGCAGCAGGGCATGCGCGGTCCGGGTGGTCCCGTCCCCGCCGGCATATCGGGCCCGCCGCAGCAGCAGATGGGTGGCCCCATGGGTGGTCCGCCCCAGCTGCCGAGCGGTGCCCCGCAGCTGCCCGCCGGCCCCGGCGGTCAGGGTGGACCTCAGGGTCCCGGTCCGATGGGCCAGGGTCCGGGTCCGATGGGCCAGCCCCCGATGCAGCAGCAGATGGGCGGCCCCATGGGCGGCCCCGGCCCGATGGGCGGTCCGATGGGCGGCCCCGGTCAGGGAGGCCCCGGTGGCGACAGCGCCGCCCGTGTCCTCTCGCTGGCCCAGCAGACCGCCGACCAGGCGATCGCCGAGGCTCGTTCCGAGGCCAACAAGATCGTCGGCGAGGCGCGTTCGCGTGCCGAGGGCCTCGAGCGTGACGCCCGTGCCAAGGCCGATGCCCTGGAGCGGGACGCGCAGGAGAAGCACCGCGTCGCGATGGGCTCCCTGGAGTCCGCCCGCGCCACGCTGGAGCGCAAGGTCGAGGACCTGCGCGGCTTCGAGCGCGAGTACCGCACGCGCCTGAAGTCGTACCTGGAGTCGCAGCTGCGCCAGCTGGAGACCCAGGCCGACGACTCGCTGGCTCCGCCGCGTACTCCGGCTGCGGCGTCTCTCCCGCCGTCCCCGGCGCCTTCCATGGCTCCCGCCGGCGCGAGCGCCCCGTCCTACGGTGGCGGCAACCAGACGATGGGCGGCGGTCCGTCGCAGTCCGGTCCGTCCTACGGCGGTCAGCAGCAGATGTCTCCGGCGATGACCCAGCCGATGGCGCCGGTGCGTCCGCAGGGCCCGTCGCCGATGGGTCAGGCGCCCTCGCCCATGCGGGGCTTCCTGATCGACGAGGACGACAACTGACGGCCTGATGGCCAGTAGTACGGCATAGACGTCGGCAGCGTTCAGGGCGAGGCCCCGGGTGACCACCCGGGGCCTCGCCCTTTGCCACGCGCGTTCGTGTCCGCGCAGGCGCGTTCGTGCGTACACACTCACGGTCGTGCGCACGCAACGCCGAAGGCCCGGTCCCGCCAAGATCTTTGGCGGGACCGGGCCTTCGGGCCGCCGGCCGGGTTACGCCTTGCGAAGGCGGAAGGTCAGGGACAGGCCTTCGTCGGTGAAGGGCTCGCCGTATGCGTCGTCCGCCTCGCCCTGGGCGAAGTCCGTGGCCAGAACCTCGTCGGCGATCAGGCCGGCGTGGTCGGTGAGGGCCTCGACCGTCGCCCGGTCCGTGGCCGTCCAACGCAGTGCGATGCGGTCGGCCACGTCGAGGCCGCTGTTCTTGCGGGCCTCCTGGATCAGGCGGATCGCGTCACGGGCCAGGCCCGCCCGGCGGAGCTCCTCGGTGATCTCCAGGTCCAGCGCGACCGTCGCACCCGAGTCGGAGGCCACCGACCAGCCCTCGCGGGGCGTCTCGGTGATGATGACCTCGTCGGGAGCCAGCGTGATGGTCTCGCCGTCGACCTCGACCGACGCCGTGCCCTCGCGCAGGGCCAGGGACAGGGCGGCCGCGTCCGCGTTCGCCACGGCCTTGGCCACGTCCTGGACGCGCTTGCCGAACCGCTTGCCGAGCGCACGGAAGTTGGCCTTCGCCGTGGTGTCGACCAGGCTGCCGCCGACCTCGCTGAGCGTCGCCAGGGACTCGACGTTCAGCTCCTCGGTGATCTGCGTGCGCAGTTCGGTGCCGAGCGCGTCGAAGCCCGTCGCCGCGATCAGCGCGCGGGACAGCGGCTGACGCGTCTTGACGCCCGACTCCGCGCGCGTGGCACGCCCCAGCTCCACCAGGCGGCGCACCAGCACCATCTGCTTCGACAGCTCGGGGTCGATGGCGGTGAGATCCGCCTCCGGCCAGGAAGCCAGGTGGACCGACTCGGGAGCGCCCGGGGTGACGGGGACGATCAGGTCCTGCCAGACCCGCTCGGTGATGAACGGGGTGAGCGGGGCCATCAGCTGAGTGACCGTCTCGACAACCTCGTGCAGGGTGCGCAGGGCCGCCTTGTCGCCCTGCCAGAAGCGGCGGCGGGAGCGGCGCACGTACCAGTTCGACAGGTCGTCGACGAACGCGGACAGCAGCTTGCCGGCGCGCTGGGTGTCGTAGGCGTCCAGCGCCTGGGTGACCTGGTCGGTGAGCGCGTGCAGTTCGGACAGCAGCCAGCGGTCCAGGACCGGGCGGTCGGCCGGGGCCGGGTCGGCCTCGGAGGGTGCCCAGTCCGACGTACGGGCGTAGAGGGCCTGGAAGGCGACCGTGTTCCAGTACGTCAGGAGGGTCTTGCGGACGACCTCCTGGATCGTGCCGTGGCCCACCCGGCGGGCCGCCCACGGGGAACCGCCGGCCGCCATGAACCAGCGCACCGCGTCGGCGCCGTGCCGGTCCATGAGCGGGATCGGCTCCAGGGTGTTGCCCAGGTGCTTGGACATCTTGCGGCCGTCCTCGGCCAGGATGTGCCCGAGACAGACCACGTTCTCGTACGACGACTTGTCGAAGACGAGCGTGCCGACGGCCATCAGCGTGTAGAACCAGCCGCGGGTCTGGTCGATGGCCTCGCAGATGAACTGCGCCGGGTAGCGGGCCTCGAACAGCTCCTTGTTCTTGTACGGGTAGCCCCACTGCGCGAACGGCATCGAACCCGAGTCGTACCAGGCGTCGATCACCTCGGGCACGCGCGTGGCCGTCTTGCCGCAGCCGCCCTGCGGGCAGGCGAAGGTGACCTCGTCGATGAACGGGCGGTGCGGGTCGAGGCCCGACTGGTCGGTGCCGGTCAGCTCGGACAGTTCCGCGAGGGATCCGGCGCAGGTGAGGTGGTCGTCCTCGCAGCGCCAGATCGGCAGCGGGGTGCCCCAGTAGCGGTTGCGGGACAGCGCCCAGTCGATGTTGTTGTTCAGCCAGTCGCCGTAGCGGCCGTGCTTGACCGTGTCCGGGAACCAGTTGGTGCCCTCGTTCTCCGCGAGGAGGCGGTCCTTGATCTCCGTGGTGCGGATGTACCAGGAGGGCTGCGCGTAGTAGAGGAGCGCGGTGTGGCAGCGCCAGCAGTGCGGGTAGCTGTGCTCGTACGGGATGTGCTTGAAGAGCAGGCCGCGCTCGTCGAGGTCCTCGGTGAGCCGCTCGTCGGCCTTCTTGAAGAACACGCCGCCGACGAGGGGGACGTCCTCCTCGAAGGTGCCGTCCGGGCGGACCGGGTTCACGACCGGCAGGTCGTAGGAGCGGCAGACCTTGAGGTCGTCCTCACCGAAGGCGGGGGACTGGTGCACCAGACCCGTGCCGTCCTCGGTGGTGACGTACTCGGCGTTGACGACGAAGTGGGCCTCGGCCGGGAACTCGACCAGCTCGAAGGGGCGCTGGTACGTCCAGCGCTCCATCTCGGCGCCCGTGAAGGACTGGCCGGTGGTCTCCCAGCCCTCGCCGAGGGCCTTGGCGACCAGCGGCTCCGCGACGACGAGCTTCTCCTCGCCGTTCGTGGCGACGACGTAGGTGACCTCGGGGTGCGCGGCGACGGCGGTGTTGGACACCAGGGTCCACGGGGTCGTCGTCCAGACCAGGAGCGCGGCCTCGCCGGCGAGCGGGCCGGAGGTGAGCGGGAAGCGGACGAAGACCGAGGGGTCGACGACCGTCTCGTAGCCCTGCGCCAGCTCGTGGTCCGACAGGCCCGTGCCGCAGCGGGGGCACCAGGGGGCGACGCGGTGGTCCTGGACCAGCAGGCCCTTGTTGAAGATCTCCTTCAGCGACCACCAGACGGACTCGATGTACTCGGGGTCCATCGTGCGGTACGGGTCCTGGAGGTCGGTCCAGTAGCCCATGCGGGTCGTGAGCGCCTCGAAGGCGTCCGTGTGCCGGGTCACCGACTCACGGCACTTCGCGTTGAACTCCGCGATGCCGTACGCCTCGATGTCCTGCTTGCCGGAGAAGCCGAGCTCCTTCTCGACGGCGAGCTCGACCGGGAGGCCGTGGCAGTCCCAGCCGGCCTTGCGGGCCACGTGGTAGCCGCGCATGGTCCGGAAGCGGGGGAAGACGTCCTTGAAGACGCGCGCCTCGATGTGGTGGGCACCGGGCATGCCGTTGGCGGTGGGCGGGCCCTCGTAGAACACCCACTCGGGGCGGCCCTCGGACTGCTCCAGGCTCTTGGCGAAGATCTTCTGCTCGCGCCAGAAGTCGAGCACGGCGTGCTCGAGGGCGGGCAGGTCGACCTGGGCGGGTACCTGGCGATACGTCGGCGATGTCATCAGCGGGCTTCCTCCGGCGGACTTGCTGCCTTCCGTCCGGAGGGACGAGAGCTACGTCTGCCTGCGCCGCTTCTTCGGCGCGCTCCCGCGGTACCACCCTCCTTGGCCCTCCGGCACGGGGTGTGCGCCGGCGAGCCCCCTCATTGGGGTCGCGAAGCCGGGTCTACCGGCCGTCGCTCACTGGCTCCGGCTTTCTTCCGGCGGCTCCGGGGTGATCTTCACGTCGCGCTCGCCCCCGGGCTTCCACCGTCCCCGGGTCGCTTCGGGCTGCGTACGCCGCTACTCGTCCCCATCCACGCTTTTCGCTCCGCCCAGTGTACGGCGCCGCGCGGGCCGCGGCCGACCGGTTTTCGAGGCCGTCGGGGACGGGACTGTGGGGAGCGATATGGGTTTCATGACCCGAATAGCGAGGTATAGGTGTTCGGATCCTTGGACGTCCGGCTCGGCGGATTACCGGGCGGGGAGCTGGGCACAACGGTTGCAGGTCGCCGCGCGGCGTGCGCGAGGCGGGCGAATCGGGCGGTGTGCCCCGTTGCCGCGGGACTCGAGTCGATTTATCGTCCCAGCACGATTCGCGAGCAAGGTCACAATGTGTGAAGGGGCCGCGGCCATGGTGGCGAAGAAGACCGCCGTACAGCAGCCGGCGTCCGGCAGGTCCGCGGAGGCCTCCGGCGGCGCGGCCAAGGACGTGGGCGGGAAGAAGGCCACGCAGGGGGGCTCGGCGGGGCGGTCGGCGAAGGAGGGCGGGAGGAAGGCGACCGGGAAGAAGACGACGGAGAGGAAGGCCGCCGTTACCCGGAAGGCCGTGGCGAAGGTGGCCGGTGCCGAGGAGGTCGCGGCCGAGGGGGCCGTGACCGAGGAGGACGCGGTCGGGAACGCGGTCGGGAAGACGGCGACCGAGGGGCCGGCGGCCCGATCGGCGGCGGCCCGATCGGCGCCGGCTGGGAAGGCCACGGCCGGGACCTCGGAGGGGAAGGCATCCGCCCGGGCTTCGGCGGACAGGTCGGCACCGGCCAGGGCATCGGCCAGGACCTCGAAGGAGAGGGCACCGGCCAAGGCAGCTGCCAGGTCTTCGAAGGAGAGGGCATCGGCCGAGGCTTCGGTGGAACGAGCACCGGCCGAGGCTTCGGTGGCGGAGCAGGCACCGACGGTCGAGGCCAAGGCCATGCCGGGGAAGGCACCGGGGACCAAGGCCAAGGCCACCCCGGACAAGGCACCGGCCATCAAGGCCACCGCGGCCACGGCATCGGCCAAGGCGCCGACGCACAGGGCGGCGGCCGAATCGCCGGCGGAGTCGGCTCCGGCCGGGAACGCCGCCGGGAAGAAGGCCACGGACGGAAAGACCTCCCCGGTCGGCAAGGCCACTGGCGGGAAGGCGGCCTCCCCGGTCGGCAAGGCCACTGGCGGGAAGGCGGCCTCCCCGGTCGGCAAGACCGTCGGCGGGAAGGCGGCCTCCCCGGCCGGCAAGGCCACCGGCGGGAAGGCCGCGGCCAAGAAGGCGGCCGGCAAGCGGGCCGCCGTCAAGAAGACCCCGGCCGCGAAGGCCGCCGGGGGCAAGAGCACCACCAGGAGCGCGGTCGGCAAGGGCGCTGCCCGGACCGGCGCGGTCACACAGGACACGGCCGCGAGCAGCACGGCCAAGAAGGCGGGTGCGGCCGAGGCCGCCCGGCAGACGGGAGCGACGACGGTGGTTGCGAAGAAGACTCCTGGCACGGCCACGGCGGCCAAGACCGCCGTTCCCAAGGCGCGGATCGCCGCGGCGGAGCCCGGTGAGCTGGCGGTACGCCCGGGCGAGGACCCCTGGACGGCGGAGGAGGTCGAGGAGGCCCGGTCCGAGCTGACGTCCGAGGAGACCCGGCTGCGCGAGGAGATCACGGCGTCGGAGCGGTCGCTGGCCGGTCTGATGCGGGACTCCGGGGACGGCGCCGGTGACGACCAGGCGGACACCGGCACCAAGAACATCACCCGCGAGCACGAGCTGGCCCTGGCCGCCAACGCGCAGGAGATGCTCATCCAGACCGAGCGCGCCCTGGAACGCCTGCACGCGGGCACCTACGGCCTCTGCGAGAACTGCGGCAACGCCATCGGCAAGGCCCGTATGCAGGCCTTCCCCCGGGCCACCCTCTGCGTGGAGTGCAAGCAGAAGCAGGAGCGCCGGTACTGACCGGCCGCACCGACCGGCTGCCGAATGCCTCCTGAGCACGTGCGACGTACGGGGTGTGCCGTACCCTCGTCCTCAGTCAGGCACCTAGGTTGAGGGACTCACGTGGCAGAGGCGGAGCGCATCATCGGTACGCCGGACACACCGGACGCGACCGGGGGCGGCAAGGATCGGCCCGACTCCGAGGGCACCCCGGCGGCCGGCGAGCCCGGCACCGGCCCGGCGGCCGCGGCGGGAGCGCCGGGTACCGGCGAGGCGGAGGCCACCGCCGCACGGCCCCGGGGCAGGCGCCGGATCGCGGTGCTGTTCGCCGTCGCCGCCTTCGCCTACGTCCTCGACCTGGTCAGCAAGCTGATCGTGGTCGAGAAGCTGGAGCACCACCCGCCCATCGAGATCGTCGGGGACTGGCTGAAGTTCGAGGCGATCCGCAACGCGGGCGCGGCCTTCGGCTTCGGCGAGGCCTTCACCGTGATCTTCACCATGATCGCGGCGGCGGTGATCGTGGTGATCGCCCGCCTCGCCCGCAAGCTGTACAGCCTGCCCTGGGCGATCGCGCTCGGCCTGCTGCTCGGCGGTGCGCTGGGCAACCTCACCGACCGCATCTTCCGGGCGCCGGGCGTCTTCGAGGGCGCGGTCGTGGACTTCATCGCGCCCAAGCACTTCGCCGTCTTCAACCTTGCCGACTCGGCGATCGTCTGCGGGGGCATCCTGATCGTGCTGCTGTCCTTCCGGGGCCTCGACCCGGACGGAACCGTCCACAAGGACTGAGCACGCGTACAGCCCTGTCGGAGCCGTCCGGCATACTCGACGGGTGAGCACGCTTCCCGAGATCCGTAATCTGCCCGTGCCCGACGGCCTGGAGGGCGAGCGCGTCGACGCCGCCATCTCCCGCATGTTCGGCTTCTCCCGTACCAAGGCGGCCGAGCTCGCCGCCGCGGGGAAGGTCACGGTCGACGGGTCGGTGGTCGGCAAGTCGGAGCGCGTGCACGGCGGCGCCTGGCTGGAGGTCGAGATGCCGCAGGCGCCCGCGCCGGTGCAGATCGTGGCCGAGCCGGTCGAGGGCATGGAGATCGTGCACGACGACGAGGACGTGGTCGTGATCGTCAAGCCCGTCGGCGTCGCCGCGCACCCGTCGCCGGGCTGGACCGGGCCGACCGTCATCGGAGGCCTGGCCGCCGCCGGGTACCGGATCTCCACCTCCGGTGCCGCCGAGCGCCAGGGCATCGTGCACCGGCTCGACGTCGGCACCTCGGGCCTCATGGTGGTCGCCAAGTCGGAGCGCGCCTACACCTCGCTCAAGCGCCAGTTCAAGGAGCGCACGGTCGACAAGCGCTACCACACGCTCGTCCAGGGCCACCCCGACCCGACCAGCGGCACCATCGACGCGCCCATCGGCCGGCACCCCCAGCACGACTACAAGTGGGCCGTCACCGCCGAGGGCAAGCCGTCCGTCACGCACTACGACCTCATCGAGGCGTTCCGCGCGGCCTCGCTGCTCGACGTGAAGCTGGAGACCGGCCGCACGCACCAGATCCGCGTCCACATGGCCGCCCACCGGCACCCCTGCGTCGGCGACCTCACCTACGGCGCCGACCCGACGCTCGCCAAGCGCCTCGGCCTGACCCGGCAGTGGCTGCACGCGGTGCGGCTCGGCTTCGAGCACCCCGGGGACGGGCAGTGGGCCGAGTTCTCCTGCGACTACCCGGAGGACCTGCAGAAGGCCCTGGACCAGGTCCGCGAGGAGACGTACGCGTGAGCGTCCCGTACCTGGTGCGGGTCGCCGAGGGTCCGGCCGACCGTGAGGCGTGCTTCGCGGTGCGCAAGGAGGTCTTCGTCGGCGAGCAGTGCGTGCCGGAGGAGCTGGAGTACGACGCGTACGACGCCGGCGCGGTCCACGTGCTGGCGGTCCGCGAGGACGGTGTGCCGCTCGGTACCGGGCGGCTGCTGCACGGGGAGGCGGCCGTGGCGCAGACCGGCGCCGACCCCTCCGTGGGCTCCCTCGGCCGGCTCGCCGTGGCGGGCGCCGCGCGCGGGCTCGGAATCGGTGCCGCCCTGGTGCGGGCCATCGAGGACGCGGCACGCGCGCGTGGGCTCGCCGCTGTGGACCTGCACGCGCAGACGCATGCGCTCGGCTTCTACGAGCGGCTCGGCTACGAGCCCTATGGGCCCGAGTACATGGAGGCGGGCATTGCGCACCGGGGGATGCGGCGTCCGCTCTAGCCCTCCGTGGCGGGTGCCGAAACGGTTTGTACCGGGAGTTGCGTGGCAGGCTTGAGGTCACTCGTGTGACCACTTGACCTCCCGGAGCGCTGACCGTGGATCAGTTGGCCCTGCTGTTCGTGCTGCTGCTCGGGGCCGTGGTCAGTGTCCCCGTGGGCGACCGCTTCAAGGTGCCCGCGCCGGTGCTGATGACGCTCCTGGGGATAGTCCTCGCGCTGCTGCCGTTCGTGCCGAATGTCGAGATCGCGCCGGACCTGATCCTGCCGCTGCTGCTGCCGCCCCTGCTGTACGCCGCCGTGCGGCGCACGTCGTGGCGGCAGTTCGCGGCGAACAAGAGGCCGATCTTCCTGCTGGCCGTGGCCCTGGTGTTCGTCACCATGGCCTGTGTGGCCGCCGTGGCCGACGCGATCGTGCCCGGGCTGCCGCTCGCCGCCGCCTTCGCGCTGGGCGCGCTGGTGGCGCCGCCGGACCCGGTCGCGGCGACGGCCGTGGCCGGGCAGCTGGGGCTGCCGCGCCGACTGGTGTCGATCCTGGAGGGCGAGGGGCTGTTCAACGACGTCACGGCCATCGTCCTCTACCACGTGGCGATCGCCGCAGCCGTCAGCGGGACGTTCTCGCCCTGGAAGGCCGGGCTCGATCTGGTGCTGTCGGCCGTGGTGGCGGTGGCCGTGGGCCTCGCGCTCGGCTGGGGCGCGAACAAGCTGATGGAAGTGCTCGGCGACCCGACGCTGCAGATCGGGCTGACCCTGCTGGTGCCGTACGCCGCCTACGTCATGGCCGAGGAACTGCACGGATCCGGTGTGCTCGCCGTGCTCACCACCGCGCTGTTCCTCGCGGAGTACGGCTCGGACGCCGACGACGTCATGACCCGGCTGGCCGGGCACACCTTCTGGAACATCGTCGACACGCTCGTCACCGGCGTCGCCTTCGGGCTGGTCGGTCTCGAACTGCACAACGCCATCAACACGGCCTCCGGGCGATGGGGCGAACTGCTCTGGTGGGCGGCGGTCGTGGTGGTCGTGGTCGTCCTCGCGCGGCTGCTGTGGCTGCTGCCGGCGACCTGGCTGACCAAACGGCTGCACGCCCGGCGGGACTACGACGAGGACATCCCGGTGAGCTGGCGCGAGACCGTGGTGATGTGGTGGTCGGGAATGCGCGGAGTCGCCTCGGTCGCGCTGGTGCTGGCGATCCCGCTGGAGACCGATGCCGGTGCGCCGTTCCCCAGCCGGGACGAGATCATCTTCATCGCCTTCGGGGTGATCATGGCGACGCTGGTGCTGCAGGGGCTGACGCTGCCGTGGCTGGTGCGCCGGCTCGGGGTGAAGGCCGACGAGGACAAGGAGAAGGAGTTCGCGAAGGCACTGGCCGTCCGCGCGGCCAAGGCGGCGAAGCGGCGGCTGCGGGAGATCGAGGACGGCGAGGAACTCCCGGAGGAACTGTCCGAGCAGATGCTGCGGCGGGCCTACGAGATCGGCGTGCGGATCAGTCCCGAACTGGCCGAGGACGAGCGGCGCGAGGCGTACCGGGAGGGCGCCCGGCGGGTGAAGCGGGTCCGGCGGATCCAGCAGGAGATGCTCAGCGCGGCGCGGCACGAGGTGCTGGCGGCGCGCAGCGAGCCGGGGGCGGATCCCGAGGTGGTCGACCGGGTTCTGCGCCACCTCGACGTGCGCAGTCTGCGGTGAGGCCGACGGCAGCGGCCGCCGTTGTGACCTCGGGCGGTCGGGGCGTCGTAGGGTCGTTCGTATGGCACGGAATGTAGTGATCAGTGGTGGAGGAACGGGAATCGGGCTCGCGGCGGCCCGGGTGTTCGCGGCCGGCGGAGACCAGGTGCTGCTGCTCGGGCGGCGCGCCGGCGTGCTGGAGAAGGCCGAGGTGCCCGGCGCACTGACGTACGCGGCCGATCTCGCCGAGCCGGAGGACGTGCGCGGCGTCGCCGCCTTCGTGGAGCGGGAGTTGGGGGCGGTGGACGTCCTCGTGCACAGCGCCGGGGGCAACGGGCTGCTCGAACCGGACGCCCCGGACGGCGACCCGCTCGCGGCCGTCGCGCACACCTGGAGCGTGAACTTCCGGCTCAACACCCTGACGGCGGTCCTGCTCACCGAGGCGCTGAAGCCGCGGCTCGCCGAGCCCGGCGGCCGGGTGCTCTTCCTCGGCTCCATCGCCGCCTACCGGGGGTCCGGGAGCGGGGCGTACGCGGCGGCCAAGGCGGGGCTGCATCCGTACGCCCACGATCTGGCCCGGCAGTTGGGGCCGCGCGGCATCACCGTGAACGTCGTCGCGCCCGGGTACATCGAGGACACCGAGTTCTTCGGGGACGCGATGGCCGAGGAGCGGCGGGCGCGGCTCATCGCCGAGACCTCGAACGGGCGGGCCGGCACCCCGGGGGATGTCGCCGAGACGCTGCACTGGCTGGCCTCCCCGGGCGCCGGGCACATCACCTCGCAGATCATCCAGGTCAACGGCGGCGCCGAGCGCGGCCACTGAACCGCCGTACGGCAGGAGGGCTCCCCGCGCCGCGGGGAGCCCTCCTGCCGTACGACCGTGGGATCACCGCTCCGGCCGTCCCGAGTGGTGGTTGCCGTGGTAGCGGCGCTGCTGAGCCGGCACGCCGTCCTGGGACGGACGGTGTCCGTTGCCGTTGCCGTTGCGGGACGGCGGCAGGATCGCGTCCGCCGTGTTGACCCGGGGCAGGGCGTACGGATGCTCGTCGGCCAGCCAGCCCATCATCTGCTCGCGGACCGCGACCCGCACCGTCCAGATGTCGTCCGCGTCCTTGGCCGTCACCAGGGCCCGCACCTGCATGGTGCTCGGGGTGCTGTCCGTGACGGACAGGTTGTAGGCGCGACCGTCCCAGGCCGGGCACTCCCGCAGGATGTCGCGGAGCTTTTCGCGCATCGCCTCCACGGGGGCGGAGTGATCGACGTGCCAGAAGACGATGCCCGTCATCTGCGGGGTGCCGCGCGACCAGTTCTCGAACGGCTTGGACGTGAAGTACGACACCGGCATGGTGATGCGGCGCTCGTCCCAGGTGTGGACGGTCAGGTAGGTCAGGGTGATCTCCTCGACCGTGCCCCACTCGCCGTCCACCACCACGGTGTCGCCGATGCGCACCATGTCGCCGAAGGCGATCTGGAACCCCGCGAACATGTTGCTCAGGGTGGACTGGGCGGCGACACCGGCGACGATGCCGAGGATGCCGGCCGAGGCCAGCAGCGAGGCGCCCGCCGCCCGGAACGCCGGGAACGTCAGCAGCATCGACGCCGCGGCCACCACGCCGACGATCGCCGACACCACCCGCATGATCAGTGTCACCTGGGTGCGCACCCGGCGGACCCTGGCCGGGTCGCGGTGGGCGCGGGCGCTGGCGTACCGGCTGTACGACGTCTCGACGACCGCGGCCGCGATACGGATCACCAGCCAGGCGGTCGACCCGATCAGGATCAGGGTCAGCGCCCGGCCGATGGCCTCGTCGCGGCTCGGAAGCAGTTCCGCCTCGTCGTACGACCCTCTCAGCAGGGCCGCGAAAAGGACCAGCATGTAGGGGATGCGGCCACGGCGGAGCAGGCCCCACAGCGGGGTCTCGTGGTGTCGTTCGTCGGCCTTGCGCAGCAGGAAGTCGGTGGCCCAGCCGATCACCAGCGTGAGCACGACCGAGCCACCGACCACGATCAGCGGTCGTAGCAGGTTCTCCATGCCCCCGAACCTAACCGGCTCGCGGGGTGCATGAACATGTGACTTCCGCTGCGTCGTGGGTAGTGCCGTGATCCCGGCTTGTCACACCCGGCTGGCACCATGGCCTCATGAACATCATGCTCTTTCACTCGACCTTCGGGCTGCGGCCCGCGGTGCTCCGGGCCGCTGACCGGCTGCGCTCGGCCGGGCACGAGGTGTGGACGCCCGACCTCTTCGAGGGACGCACGTTCGAGTCGGTCGAGGAGGGCATGGAGCACAAGGAGAAGATCGGCAAGGAGGAGCTGCTGAAGCGGGCCGTGCTGGCCGCCGCTCCCTACTCCGAGCGCGGGCTGGTGTACGCCGGGTTCTCGCTCGGCGCCTCCATCGCCCAGACCCTCGCCCTCGGCGACGACAAGGCCCGCGGCCTGCTGCTCCTGCACGGCACGTCGGACATCGCCCCGGACGTCACGGCGGACGACCTGCCGGTCCAGCTGCACGTGGCGGAGCCGGACCCCTTCGAGACGGACGACTGGCTCAGCGCCTGGTACCTCCAGATGGGCCGCACCGGTGCCGACGTCGAGGTGTACCGCTACGCCGGGGCCGGCCACCTCTACACCGACCCCGACCTGCCCGACTACGACGAGGAGGCCGCCGAGACCACCTGGCGGGTGGCACTCGGCTTCCTCGAGACCCTGTAGGCGGTTACACCGGGTCGTAGGTGCGCTCGACCTTCTGCGTGCCGCTGCGGGTGCGGTACGAGCGGGACCACTTGGCCGTCGCGTCGCGCCTCGCGCGGTCGGAGATGACGTAGAAGTCCATCTGCGCGCGCTCGGCCGTGATGTCCAGGACGCCGTAGCCGTGGCGGTCGGTGTCGACCCAGTGGACATGGCGGTTGGCGGCGCGGATGACCGGCGAGGCGACCGCGGAGACCGTGCCCTCCGGGACCTTGACGATGTCGTCGAGGTTGTCGGAGGTGACCGACGTGACCACGAACTCCGTGGCGGCCGACGGGGACAGCGGATACGTACCGGCGTCCACCGGCACGTCGTTGGCCCAGGCCATGTGGATGTCGCCGGTGAGGAAGACGGTGTTGCGGATCGCGTTCGTCCGCAGGTGCGCCAGGATCTCGCGGCGGTCGTCGGTGTAGCCGTCCCACTGGTCGGTGTTGAGGGCGAGGCCCTCCTGCGGCAGGCCCAGCAGCTTGGCCAGGGGCTTGAGCAGATCGGCGGAGAGCGAGCCGACGGCGAACGGCGAGATCATCACCGAGTTGCCGACCAGCCGCCAGGTGGTGTCGGACGCCGTCAGCCCCGTCTTGAGCCAGTCCAGCTGCGCGCGGCCGGTGAGCGTGCGGTCCGGGTCGTCGACCTCGCCGTTGCCGACCTTGACCTGCTGCGAGCGGAAGGAGCGCAGGTCCAGCAGCGAGAGGTCGGCCAGCTTGCCGAACCGCAGCCGGCGGTAGGTCGTGCCCCCGATCGCCGGGCGCACCGGCATCCACTCGAAGTAGGCCTGCTTGGCGGCGGTCTGCCGGGCGGCCCAGGCGCCCTCCGCGCCCTCGGTGTGGTTCTCCGCGCCGCCCGACCAGGCGTCGTTGGCGAACTCGTGGTCGTCCCAGATCGCGACGACCGGGGCCGTGGCGTGCAGCGCCTGGAGGTCCGGGTCGGTCTTGTAGCGGGCGTGCCGGATGCGGTAGTCGGCGAGCGTGACGATCTCGTGGGCCGGGGCGTGCGGGCGGACGACCTTGTCGCGGGTGCCGTACTCGCCGGTGCCGTACTCGTAGATGTAGTCGCCGAGGTGCAGCCAGGCGTCCAGGTCGCCGCGGGCCGCGAGGTGGCGGTACGGGGAGAAGTAGCCGGCCTCCCAGTTCGCGCAGGAGACCACGCCGAAACGGAGACCCTGGACGGCGGCGTCCGCCGCCGGCGCGGTGCGGGTGCGCGCCGCCGGGGAGTCGGTGCCGCCGGCCGAGAAGCGGAACCAGTAGTCGGTGGCCGGCTGCAGGCCGCGGATGTCGGCCTTCACGGTGTGGTCCGAGGCCGCCGTCGCGGTGGTGGAGCCCTTGGCGACGACGCTGCTGAACGCCTTGTCCCTGGCGACGACCCAGCTCACCTCGGTGTCGGGGCCGGTTCCGGAGCCGGGTATCGCCTCCGGGACCGGGGTGACGCGGGTCCACAGCAGGATGCCGTCGGGCAGCGGGTCACCGGAGGCGACGCCGTGCAGGAAGGCGGGGGCCTGGTCGACGGCGCGCGCCGGCAGGGTCGCCGCCAGCGGGCCGGCCAGGACAGCGGTCGCCGCCGCGGCCTTGACGACCGTACGGCGGCGCGGAGTGAGGGAGTTGAGGCCCTCTGACGTATTCGACGATCTGTATCGACTGGTCACGACCGATCAGGTTACTGGTCGGTATGCGCCAGAGCGGGCGAACTCCGGAAGTTCGCCCGCTCTTTGACCGCAGGACGTGATCAGCCCTTGAGCGCCGCGTCGATCGCCTTCGTGTAGTCAGCAAGGGTGCCGGGAGCGCTCTGACCGTCGCTGCCGGTGACCTTCTTGCCGTCCATGAGCAGCGTCGGCGTACCCCTGAAGTCGTACTTCTTGCCGTCCGCGTCGAACTTCTCGGCCATCAGCAGCGCCCACTTGTCGTAGGTGCCGTCCTTCACGGCCTTCTGGAACGTCTTGTTGCCCTTGAGGGCGTCGACCGTGTCCGCCACCTTGATCAGGTAGTCGTCGTCCTTGAACTTGTCGTCCGTCTCGTCGGGGTGGTACTTCGCCGAGTAGAGCGCCGTCTTGTAGTCCAGGAACGCATCGCTGCTCACGTTCAGGGCGGCGCCGAGGGCGCTCAGGGCATTCTTCGAACCCTCGCCGGGGACGTTGCCGTCGATGAAGGTCGCGCCGACGAACTGGAGCTTGTACTTGCCGTCCTCGACGTCCTTGTGGATCGTCGAGCCGAGGGTCTGCTCGAACTGGGCGCACGCGGGGCAGCGCGGGTCCTCGTAGACGGCGAGGGTCTTCTTGGCGCTGTCCTTACCGATGACGACCGTCGTGCCGTCCTTGCCCGACGTGTTGGCAGGCTCGACGAGCTTGGCGCTCTTCGCGGCTTCCCAGTCGTCGGGCTTGTTGGCCTGGACGACCGCGTAGCCGATGCCGCCGGCTATCGCCAGCACGCCGACGATGGAGCAGGCGACGACGATCTGCCGCTTGGTCTTCGCCCGCTTGGCCTCGCGCTCGCGCTCGATGCGCAGCCGCTCGCGGGCCGCCGTCTTCGCCGACTGGCTGTTGCGCTTGCTCATGGTGATGTTCTCCTGGGGGACGCGCACACCGGTGTGTGTGCGGGATACGTAAAGGGCCTGCCGGTGCTCGAAAGTGCCTTACGCGAAGGCGGGTGAGCACGGCGGTCCACGCCGTCCCAGGGAGTACGTGAGGACCCGGTCGCGGGCGGTGGGCGTACGGTCCGCGGCGCGCGAGGACGGCCGGTGTCCGGACGGGGCCCGTTCCACGGTCACCGCGGCGACCGCCAGCAGCAGCGGACGGAACGTGGTCGCCGTCACCGCCCGCAGCAGCTGGCCCAGGGCCCGCTCGCCGCGGCGCAGCCAGACGGCCGCGAGGAGCCCGACGCCGATGTGCGCGCCGAGCAGCAGCCAGGCCGTGACGGGCTCGGTGTGGACGACGGCGGCCGCGAGCCGGTCGGTGCCGGTGACCCCGGCCATCCGGGCCAGCGGCGTGCCGACCTCGCCCCCGCCGCAGAGCACGTCCAGGCCGACCGACCGCAGGGGACCGGTGACCGGACCGCCCGCCGGGCCGTAACAGGCGTGCTGGCCCGTGGTGAACACCGTGTCCGCGGCCAGTTCCAGCGGGATCAGCAGGGCCGCGATCCGCCCGAAGGAGCGCTCCCGGCCCGCCAGGGCGAACGCGATCACGAACACGGCGGTGGCGACCGCGGCCACCGTGCCCACGGGCAGCGGGGCCCGGGACAGCAGCACGTGCGACGCGGTGCTGAGCGTCACGACCACGGCCGTGAACAGCGCCGCGCGCACGGCTCTGAGCTGGATCCCGGATATGTCCATAGCGATAGGAGAGTCTGTCATGGGGGCAGGTAAGGGACCCCTAAAGGATGCCTGTGAGAGGCCTTTCCGTCACAGGCCCGGAATTCGTCCGTTGCGGAACAGGTCCACGAAGGTCTGGTGGTCGGCACGCGCGCGGGCGCCGTAGCTGTGCGCGAAGTCGACCAGCAGGGGCGCGAAGCCCTCCTCGTCGGCCGCGATCGCCGCGTCGATGGCCCGCTCCGTGGAGAACGGCACCAGGGACTCACCGGACTGGTCGTCCGCCGCCGAGTGCATCGAGGCCGTCGCCCGGCCGAGGTCGGCCACCACCTGGGCGATCTCCTCCGGGTCGTCGATGTCGCCCCAGTCGAGGTCCACCGCGTACGGCGAGACCTCCGCGACCAGCTGGCCCGCGCCGTCCAGCTCGGTCCAGCCCAGCCACGGGTCGGCGTGCGCCTGGAGGGCCCGCTGGGAGATGACCGTGCGGTGCCCCTCGTGCTGGAAGTAGTCGCGGATCGCCCGGTCCGTGATGTGCCGGGAGACCGCCGGGGTCTGGGCCTGCTTGATGTAGATCACGACGTCGTTCTCCAGGGCGTCGCTGTGCCCCTCCAGCAGGATGTTGTACGACGGCAGCCCCGCCGAGCCGATGCCGATGCCGCGCCGGCCGACGACGTCCTTCACGCGGTAGGAGTCCGGACGCGTCAGCGAGCTGTCCGGGAGCGTCTCCAGGTAGCCGTCGAAGGCGGCCAGCACCTTGTAGCGCGTGGCCGCGTCCAGCTCGACGGAGCCGCCGCCCGGGGCGAAGCGGCGCTCGAAGTCGCGGATCTCCGTCATCGAGTCCAGCAGGCCGAAGCGGGTCAGCGAGCGGGCGTCACGCAGCGCGTCCAGCAGCGGACCCTGCGCCGTGTCCAGGGTGAACGGCGGCACCTCGTCGCTCTTCGCGCCCGTCGCCAGGGCGTGGATCCGCTCGCGGTAGGCGACCGCGTAGATCGTCACCAGCTCGGAGATCTGCTCGTCGCTGAGCGCCTTCGCGTAGCCGATCAGCGCCAGGGAGGCGGCCAGGCGCTTGATGTCCCAGGTGAAGGGGCCGACGTAGGCCTCGTCGAAGTCGTTGACGTTGAAGATCAGGCGGCCGTTGGCGTCCATGTACGTGCCGAAGTTCTCCGCGTGCAGATCGCCGTGGATCCACACGCGCGAGGTGCGCTCGTCCAGGTACGGCCCGCCCCGCTTCGGGCCGAACTGATCAGACACCGTCAGGTCGTGGTAGAAGAGGCCCGCCGTCCCGCGGTAGAAGGCGAAGGCGGAGGCCGCCATCTTGCGGAACTTCACGCGGAACGCGGCCGGGTCGGCGGCCAGGAGCTCGCCGAAGGCGGTGTCGAAGACGGCGAGGATCTCCTCACCGCGGTGCTCGTCGTCGAGCTGCGGGAACGACATCGCTGGGTGCCTCCTGGTGCATGCGTTTCAGGGCGGCAGGTCCGCCCTCTCCCTAACGTGCGGCGGCCCGCGGGAGTGCCCGCGAACCCTCGCACGAAGGTACGCGGGTCAGCCCTCCAGGTGTCAGTGGCGAGGCATAGACTTCGACGCTGTCCCCCAGACTGTCCGCAGCCTGCCGGGCCCCATTCGTCGTCTGTTTTCTCTGGAGGCCGCAGCCGTGTCGAAGCCGCCGTTCACGCACCTGCACGTCCACACCCAGTACTCGCTGCTGGACGGTGCCGCGCGGCTGAAGGACATGTTCAACGCGTGCAACGAGATGGGCATGACGCACATCGCCATGTCCGACCACGGCAACCTCCACGGGGCGTACGACTTCTTCCACTCCGCGCAGAAGGCCGGGGTCACCCCGATCATCGGGATCGAGGCCTATGTCGCGCCCGAGTCCCGGCGCAACAAGCGCAAGATCCAGTGGGGCCAGCCGCACCAGAAGCGGGACGACGTCTCCGGTTCCGGTGGCTACACCCACAAGACGATGTGGGCGGTGAACAGCACCGGCCTGCACAACATCTTCCGGCTGTCCTCCGACGCCTACGCCGAGGGCTGGCTGCAGAAGTGGCCCCGGATGGACAAGGAGACCATCGCCCAGTGGTCCGAGGGGATCGTCGCCTCCACCGGCTGCCCCTCCGGCGAGGTCCAGACCCGGCTGCGCCTCGGCCACTTCGACGAGGCGCTCAAGGCCGCCGCCGACTACCAGGACATCTTCGGCAAGGACCGCTACTTCCTGGAGCTGATGGACCACGGCATCGAGATCGAGCACCGGGTCCGCGACGGCCTCCTGGACATCGCCAAGAAGCTCGGCATCCCCCCGCTGGTCACCAACGACTCGCACTACACGTACGCGCACGAGGCGACCGCCCACGACGCCCTGCTGTGCATCCAGACCGGCAAGAACCTCTCCGACCCCGACCGCTTCAGGTTCGACGGCACTGGCTACTACCTGAAGTCCACGGACGAGATGTACGCCATCGACTCCTCGGACGCCTGGCAGGAGGGCTGCGCCAACACCCGCCTGATCGCCGAGATGGTCGACACCACGGGCATGTTCGAAAAGCGCGACCTCATGCCCAAGTTCGACATCCCCGAGGGGTACACGGAGGTCAGCTGGTTCCGCGAGGAGACCCTGCGCGGGATGCACCGCCGCTTCCCGGACGGCATCCCGGACGACCGCATGAAGCAGGTCGAGTACGAGATGGACACCATCATCTCGATGGGCTTCCCGGGCTACTTCCTCGTGGTCGCCGACTTCATCATGTGGGCCAAGAAGCAGGGCATCGCGGTCGGCCCCGGCCGAGGCTCCGCGGCCGGCTCGATCGTCGCGTACGCCCTCGGCATCACCGACCTCGACCCCATCCCGCACGGCCTGATCTTCGAGCGGTTCCTCAACCCCGAGCGCATCTCCATGCCCGATGTCGACATCGACTTCGACGAGCGCCGGCGCGTCGAGGTGATCCGGTACGTGACGGAGAAGTACGGCGCCGACAAGGTCGCCATGATCGGCACCTACGGCACCATCAAGGCCAAGAACGCGATCAAGGACTCCGCGCGCGTGCTGGGCTACCCGTACGCGATGGGTGACCGCCTCACCAAGGCCATGCCCGCCGACGTCCTCGGCAAGGGCATCAACCTCGACGGCATCACCAACCCCGAGCACCCCCGCTACTCGGAGGCGGGCGAGATCCGGGCGATGTACGAGAACGAGCCGGACGTGAAGAAGGTCATCGACACCGCCAAGGGCGTCGAGGGCCTGGTCCGGCAGATGGGCGTGCACGCCGCCGGTGTGATCATGTCCAGCGAGACCATCACCGACCACGTGCCCGTCTGGGTCAGGCACACGGACAAGGTCACCATCACCCAGTGGGACTACCCGAGCTGCGAGTCGCTCGGCCTGCTGAAGATGGACTTCCTCGGCCTGCGCAACCTGACGATCATGGACGACGCCGTCAAGATGGTGAAGTCCAACAAGGGGGTCGACATCGACCTCCTGAGCCTCCCGCTCGACGACCCCACGACCTTCGAACTGCTCCAGCGCGGCGACACCCTCGGCGTCTTCCAGTTCGACGGCGGCCCCATGCGCTCGCTGCTCCGGCTGATGAAGCCGGACAACTTCGAAGACATCTCCGCCGTGTCGGCCCTGTACCGCCCGGGCCCCATGGGCATGAACTCCCACACGAACTACGCGCTGCGCAAGAACGGCCAGCAGGACATCACGCCCATCCACCCCGAGCTGGAGGAGCCGCTCAAGGAGGTCCTGGACGTCACCTACGGCCTGATCGTCTACCAGGAGCAGGTGCAGAAGGCCGCCCAGATCATCGCCGGCTACTCGCTCGGCGAGGCCGACATCCTCCGCCGCGTGATGGGCAAGAAGAAGCCCGAGGAGCTGGCGAAGAACTTCGTCCTCTTCCAGGAGGGCGCCCGCAAGAAGGGCTTCAGCGACGAGGCCATCCAGGCCCTGTGGGACGTGCTGGTCCCCTTCGCCGGCTACGCCTTCAACAAGGCGCACTCCGCCGCGTACGGACTCGTCTCGTACTGGACGGCCTACCTCAAGGCGAACCACCCCGCCGAGTACATGGCCGCGCTGCTCACGTCCGTGAAGGACGACAAGGACAAGTCGGCCGTCTATCTCAACGAGTGCCGCCGGATGGGCATCAAGGTGCTCCCGCCGGACGTCAACGAGTCGATGTCCAACTTCGCGGCCCAGGGCGACGACGTGATCCTCTTCGGCCTCTCCGCCGTCCGCAACGTCGGTACGAACGTGGTCGAGTCGATCATCAGGTGCCGCAAGTCCAAGGGGAAGTACGTCTCCTTCCCGGACTACCTCGACAAGGTGGAGGCGGTGGTCTGCAACAAGCGCACCACCGAGTCGCTGATCAAGGCCGGCGCCTTCGACGCCATGGGCCACACCCGCAAGGGCCTCACCGCGCACTACGAGCCGATGATCGACAACGTGGTCGCGGTCAAGCGCAAGGAGGCCGAGGGGCAGTTCGACCTCTTCGGCGGCATGGGCGAGGCCGAGACGAGCGAGCCGGGCTTCGGACTCGACGTGGAGTTCTCCTCCGACGAGTGGGACAAGACCTATCTGCTCGCCCAGGAGCGGGAGATGCTCGGCCTGTACGTCTCCGACCACCCGCTGTTCGGCCTGGAGCACATCCTGTCCGA
This sequence comes from Streptomyces sp. WAC04114, assembly GCF_019733245.1. NCBI lineage: Bacteria > Bacillati > Actinomycetota > Actinomycetes > Kitasatosporales > Streptomycetaceae > Streptomyces > Streptomyces sp. WAC04114. Next base: position 1,796 of record NZ_JAIGQA010000092.1, on the reverse strand, counting down.
CAAGGCCGACGCGGGCATCTCCCAGCTGACCGGCGGTGACTACTCCGACGGCTCCGTGGTCACCATCGGCGGCATCATCTCCGGCCTGCAGCGCAAGATGACCAAGCAGGGCAACGCCTGGGCCATCGCCACCGTCGAGGACCTCGCCGGCTCGATCGAGTGCATGTTCTTCCCCGCGACCTACCAGCTGGTCTCGACCCAACTCGTCGAGGACGCCGTGGTGTTCGTCAAGGGCCGCCTCGACAAGCGGGAGGACATCCCGCGGCTCGTGGCGATGGAGCTGATGGTGCCGGACCTGTCGAACGCGGGCACCAACGCGCCGGTGATCCTCACCATCCCGGCCACCCGCGTCACCCCGCCGCTGGTCAGCCGCCTCGGCGAGGTGCTCAGCCACCACAAGGGCGACAGCGAGGTCCGGATCAAGCTCCAGGGGCCGACCAAGACGACCGTGCTGCGACTGGACCGGCACCGGGTGAAGCCGGACCCGGCGCTCTTCGGTGACCTGAAGGTGCTGCTCGGGCCGTCCTGCCTGGCCGGGTGACGCGGATTTTGACGCACTCGAGGGGCGTACCCGGCATCGGGTACGCCCCTCGTGCGTGTGCGTGACGCATGGGCCCAACAGCCCGTCACGCAGACGTCAGTTGTGGCCGAAGCTGCGCTTTCGCTTGCCGGACGGCGCCATCTCGCCGGGGGTCACCTCGACCTCGGCCTGGGGCTCCGTCTGCGAGGCGGGGCTGCGGTCCGCCCGCTGACCACGCTCGGTCGGACGCTGCTGCTTACGGTCACGGTTCTTGTTCTTGGCCATGGTGTTGCCTCCTGTGGGGGACTAGGGGCCAGGGCCGGGACCAGATTCACACAGGCCGACAACGATCGCATGTCGGACAATTACCGTGCGTGACAGGGGTGGTCGGAGCGGGAAGTCCCGAAACGCCACGCCGAAGATCGAGTTCCGGCCGTTAACCTCCGCGCCGTCGGGCAGACTCGAAGCAGGCCCGAAGCAAACCTCCTGGGAAGAGGGTGAGTCGCGTGGACCGCTGCATCGTCCTGGTGGACGCTGGGTATCTGCTGGGAGCCGCGGCGAGTCTCCTCGCCGGGGAGCCTTCGCGGTCCCGCATCACCGTCGACCACACCGCCCTCATCCAGGGGCTGCGCGAACGCGCCGAATCCGACACCCAGCAGCCACTGCTGCGCATCTACTGGTTCGACGGCGCCCCCGACCGCGTCCCGCAGCCCGAGCACCGCAGGCTGCGGGTGATGCCCCGGGTCACCGTCCGGCTCGGCGCGCTGACCCGCAGCGACGGCCGCTGGGCGCAGAAGGGCGTGGACGCCGCGATGCACGCCGAGCTCACCGAACTGGCCCGCAACCGCGCCTGCTCCGACGTCGTCCTCGTCACCGGCGACGGCGATCTGCTGCCCGGCATGATGGCCGCCAAGGAGCACGGCGTCGCGGTCCACCTGTGGGCCGTCCAGGCCGCCGACGGCGACTACAACCAGTCCGAGGACCTGGTCGCCGAGGCCGACGAGCGGCGCGTCCTGGACCGCGCGTGGATCACCAAGGCCGTCCGCGCCAAGGACTACACCGGGGTGTGCGCGCCGCAGCCCGCGCCCCGGCCCGAGATCGCCGCGATCCTCTCCGCGCCGCTGCCCGAGTCCGCGCTCGGAGCCCCGGCCGAACGCCCCGCCCCGCAGCCCCGCCACCCGGCGGACGGGCCCGGGCCGAACGGCACCGAGGAGCGGGTGGCCGCCAAAGGCGTCCCCACGCCCAAAGACCTGGCCGCCCTGCGCGCCCCCGGCAC
>NZ_JAIGQA010000091.1:0-30454 GCF_019733245.1 Streptomyces sp. WAC04114 | reverse complement strand
GTATCAGTGCCGAGGCCACCACCCTGGTCGTGGACGGAGCGAGCGCGAAGACCGCCAAGCGCAGCTACGGGCGCTACGACATCCGGATCCGGCCGGTGGCGGGCCGCAGCACGGACTTGGGCTTCCCGGTCTGGATGACGCCGCTGGACACCAAGCACACCGTCACCTTCGACACACCGGCCAGGGCGGACGTCACGCTGACCACCCCGCAGATCCCCGGGCTTGAGGTGCGCATCCCCAAGGGCTCGGTGGTGCGTGACGAGCACGGCAAGCCGGTCACCGAGCTGGGCATCACCGCGATCCCCGTCGACCGGCCCCCGTTCCCGCTGCCCGAAAACAGTGCCGTGCCGGTGTACTTCACCGTCCAGCCGGGCGGCACGTACCTGTTCCCCAAGGGCGCGCAGATCGTCTACCCGAACTACACGCACGAAGCTCCCGGTACCCGGATCGACTTCCTCGCTTACGATCCTGAGCGCAAGGGCTGGCACACCTACGGGCACGGCACCGTCACCCACGACGGCAAGCAGGTCGTTCCCGACGACAAGACGCGCGTGTGGGCCTTCCACGGCGCCATGCTCTCCATCTCCGACGTCATCCCCTTCGACCTCTCCGCGATCTCGGACATCGTCGACTGGCTCTCCGGCGACCCCGTCGACCTGCAGAGCGGCCTGCTGACCGACTCCCGCACCGATCTGGGCGTGTCCGGGCCGCTGGGGTCGGCCGAGGTCACCCGCACCTACTGGCAGGGCGACACCCGCTCCCGCGCCTTCGGTATCGGCCGGGACCTGTCCTACAACATGTACCTGCACTCCAAACGCCTCTACACAGAGGTGGACCTGTACCTGCCGGGCGGCAAGAAGGTCCACTTCGTGCGGACCTCACCGGGCAGCGGCTATGCAGATGCGGTCTTCGAGCCCGAAGGCACCCCCACCGCTCTGAACGGCGCCAAGATCAGCCAGGAGTCGGGCAGCTGGCACCTGCGTCTGAGGGACGGCACCGACTACGTCTTCCCCTGGTACGGGCCCTTGCAGGAGATCCGCGACCGGCACGGCAACGCGGTGCGCATCAAGCGTTCCAACGGATCCAAGGGCGACATCACGTCTGTCACCGCCCCCGGTGGACGCTGGGTCTCCTTCAGCTACGACAGCGCCCAGCGGATCACCAAGGCGCAGGACAACACCGGCCGCAGCACCTCCTACACCTACGACGAAGCCGGCCGGCTCAAGACAGTCACCGACCCCGCGGGCAAGGCCAGTTCGTTCACCTACGACGGCGCGACCAACCGGATCGCGACCGCCAAGGACGCCCGCGGCATCGTCTACATGACCAACAGCTACCACTCCGACGGCCGGGTCAAGAAGCAGACCCTGACCGAGGGACAGGAATACTCCTTCGCCTACTCGAAGACCCCGGCCGGCCAGATCACCGCCACGGACGTCACCCAGCCGGGCGGCTCGGTACGCAGAGTGGAGTTCAACAACAGCGGCTTCGCCGTCAACGACACCCAGGCGTACGGCACGACGCTGGCCCGTAAGACTGTTTACGAGCGCGGCACCAAGCACCGCATCGCTGCCGTCGTGGATCCCTACGGCCGTCGCACCGAACTGTCCTACGACGCCAACGGGCACATCACCTCAGCACTCGAGCTGGCCGGCACCGCAAATGCCCGCTCCACGGGCAAGACGACCTTCGACGGCCCCTACGACCAGCCGACCCAAGCCGCCGACCCGCTCGGCAACGCCACCGTCTTCGGCTACAACACCGCCGGCGATCTTGAAACGGCCACCGATCCCGAAGGCCGCAAGACAGGCTTCACCTTCACGGGCGACGGCCAGGTCAAGACGGTCACCGACAACGCGAAAGCGACCACCCAATACACCTACCAGCACGGCGACCTGGACCAGGTGAAGGACGCCGAGGGGCGCATCTCCCGGCAGTTCACCGACGCGGCGGGCCGTATCAGCGCCCTTACCGACGAGGCGGGCTCACAGACCACGGTGCTGTTCGACGCCCTCAACCAGCCCAGGGAGATCACCGACCCGCTGGGGCACACCACCGCGCTCGGCTACGACGATAACGGCAACCTCACCACCCTGACCGACGCCCGCCAGAACACCACCAAGTGGGACTACGACCAAGCCGACCGCCCCAAAACTGCCACCGACCCACTGGGCGCGCAGGCGCTGTTCGAGTACGACGCCGCCGGATTCCTGAAGAAGGCCACCAGCAGATCCGGCAAGGCCGCTATCGCCGAGTACGACCTACTCGGCCAGCCCAAGAACACCAAGTACGGCGTCGACGCCGCCGGCCAGGCCGAATCCACCGTCACCTACGACTACGACACCCGTGACCTGCTCAAGCAGATCACCGACAGCAAAGCCGGCAACCAGGCCTTCACCTACGACGTCCACGACCGCCTGGCCACCACCACCGGACCCACCGGCAAGGTCACCTACGACTACGACGACGCCGACCGCCGCAGGCTGATGACCGCGGCCGGATCGAGCACCACCTACGGCTACGACAAGTCCAGCATCCTTAAGTCGGTCAAGACCGGCACCCAGGAAGTCACCTTCGGCCTGGACAGCGTGGGCCGGGAGAAGACCGCCTCGCTGCCCGGCGGCATCACCCGCACCACGGGCTACGACACCACCGGCGTCATCAAGTCCATCGCCTACGCCCAGGGCACCAAGGCTGTCGGCGACCTGACGTATACCAGGGACGTCCGCGGCTTGCAGACCGGCCTGACCGGCTCCCTGACGAAGGTTGCCCTGCCCGCTGCGGAGAGCGGCACCCAGTTCGGCGACGACAACCGCATCACCACCTACAACGGCCGCACCTTCACCTACGACACCGACGGTCAGCTCAAGAACGACGGCCTGCGCACCTACACGTGGAACGCCCGCGGAGAACTCACCGGTCTGGCCAAGGCGGGCACCGCCTCGTCGTTCGGCTATGACCCGCTCGGCGGCCGTATCTCCAAGACCATCGGCAACGCCACCAGCCGGTCCCTGACCGACGGTACTAACCCCCTCATCGAACAGAATGCCTCCGGCGGGACCACTGCCAGCGTCGCCACCTCGGGCCTGGACCAGTTCCTGACCCGCACCGAAGGCGGCAAGACGCAGGTCTACCTCACCGACGCGCTCGGCACCGTCGTGGGCCTGGCCAACACCGACGGCACCATCTCCACCAGCTACGCCTACGACCCGAACGGCACCCCCACAACCGCCGGCAGCACCACGTCGAATCCCTACACCTTCACCGGCCGCGAGGACGACGGCACCGGCCTGCTCTACTACCGCAGCCGCTATTACGACCCTCAGACCGGCCGCTTCATCTCCCAGGACCCCATCGGCCACGCCGGCGGCACCAACCTCTACCAGTACGCCCTGTCCTCCCCCACCACCTACACCGACCCCTCCGGCAACAACCCCCTCATCGTCGGCTGCATCATCGGCGGAGTCGTCGACGGCGGACTGGACTGGCTCACCCAGCGCCTGTCCGGCCGCAAAGTCAACTGGGGCCAAGTCGGCCAGTCAGCAGCCCTCGGCTGCCTCGGCGGCATGCTCGGCGCAGGCATCGGCGCGAAGCTGGGCCGCTGCATGGTCCCCAACAGCTTCACCGGCGACACCCCCGTCCTCATGGCCGACGGCACCCGCAAACCCATAAAGGACGTGCAGGTTGGCGACACCGTCCTCGCCGCCGACCCAGAAACAGGCAAGAGCGGACCACGTAAGGTCACGGCCCTGATTCAGGGAAGCGGTGATAAACGCCTCGTCGACATCACTGTCGACACCGACGGCATGGGCGGGGCCAAAACTGGCACGATCACCGCCACTGAAGGCCACCCCTTCTGGGCTCCCGAGCTCCACCAGTGGCTCGATGCAAGCGCCTTGACCGCAGGACAGTGGCTGCAAACCAGTGCCGGCACACGGGTCATGGTCACTGCCGTCCGGCACAGGACTGAAGAAACCTCGGTCTACAACCTCACCGTCAACGACCTGCATACGTACTATGTGCTGGCCAGCGCAGCACCCGTACTTGTCCACAACACCAACGCATGGTGTGGTCCAGGCCTTAGGACTGCAGCAGAAGCCGGTATCAGACCCAATGACGCAAGACGGATTCAGAACGCCGCGGACAAGGCCGGGCAACCGATCATTGTGGTCGGAAGCCGCGCCAAGGGAACCGCGCACCCCGCATCAGACTGGGATTACATCCTTTCCGGACCCTCTCGAACCCGCCACAAGGTCAAAAACTCTCTGCCGCGAGGGACAGGCGACGGGGAGGGAAGCGGGCGTGGCCGGGACTTCTGGCAGCGGTACAACCCGGGCCGTCCAGACTACGCCGAGTTGGACAGAAACAGGCCATACGTTGTTTTCCTCCCCGGAATGGGATGACCAGGTGCGAACGTCTGAGCGGATCATCAACGAGGCAGCCCAAGGGATCCTCGGCTACACCGAAGCCGTGGAATGGTTCTCTTCACTGGAGCCGGTAGAGCAGCGAGCGGTACTCCAAGAGATCGTTCGCTACTCAATGCAGGCCCACGCCACCGCCGCGGACGGACGCCAAGGAGTCGCACAGTCAGGTGTCAAACCGACCCTTACTCCAGCAGTCCTCATTGTTCGAGAGCCGACCCTCGAACAAATGGGTAAAATAATCAATCTCCCTCCTCGCGAGCATGTGAACTCCTTCCGTGTTCTTCTGTCGACCTTCACCGTTGCGGACACACGACGAAGGGAAACAGAGTGTCTCGGGGCCTGCAGTCACGCGTGGCACAACCTGTCATGATCGTCGATGGCTCGCCTGAGCAGACGGCACGACAGGAAGATTCATGCGGCCCACCATCGTTCTCCTCAGTTCTCCAGGGGATCATCAGCGCGTCGTGGCTCGCCTGCGGCAGGTCGGCGCCTACAGCGAAAGGGAATTCTTTGATCGGCTGGATCGGGGAGTGTGTAGCTTCGGCGTAGACGCGTCAGGTGATGTCCTTGATGGGTTCGATCAAGAAGAAGTGAATGAGATTCACCAGAAGATCGGCGAATTCCAAGCGGTCACACTTGAATACTCCGGAGTATCTTGCATTCGAGATCTCCTGGGTGAAGTGATCCAGGGGCTCTCAGGTCTACTAGACACAAATCACGGCGAACTCATTGAATACGGAGATGTTCTAGCACGGTTCCAGAGGGAACCTCTGTGGGATTGGCGATCCCCGGTAGGTGAGTAACGCAGGCGGGTGCAGGAAATCGCAGGAAGGGACAGTTTCATCCGTCGCCGTCAGCCGGCAAGCGAGCCGGGCTGCTTTCAACACGGACCGAGATGGGGAACACCTGTACTCCGCTAGACCAGAGGATGCCCCAAGACGATGACCAGTAGACGCAGACTCTTAACCGCCTCGGCTGCAATGGCCGCCGGAGCCGGCGGTCTCACCGCTGTCGGTGCCACTGCCCTGCGCAACGGTTCATCCGAACGGCAGGAGAACGAACCCGCCCACCTGCGTGGAGCGACGCCGCTGCCCTTTACACAGCTCATCTCACTCGATATCACCTCGGAGGGCGCACGCGCCGATGCGCTGCACGCCGCGCATCGCGCCATCATGGCGATCGACGGCGGTAGCGTCGCCGCTTGGCTGGCACTGGGCGAAGGCGCCCTTCCCTCTCGCACCGACAGGCCGCAGCAGCTGAAACGGATGCCGTCGTTTGCAGGTGACGTACTGGACCCTGTCCAGTCACATGGCGACCTCTTGCTCCACATCACCGGATCCTCAGACCGTGCCGTACGGCAGGCCGCCGAGCGGACGCTGCGCGCACTGCCACACCAGCAGGTGCGCTGGCGCGCGGACGGCACCCGTCCCGAGAACCGCACCGAGGACGGACGAGGTCTGTCACGTAATCCGTTCCACTTCACCGAAGGGCACGGAAACCCCGCAACGGCAGCTGAAACCGCCGAACGGGCGACCGTCAGGGCCGGTCAGGGGGAGCCGTCCTGGGCCATCGGCGGCAGCTATGAGGTTATCCGGATCATACGGCTGGCCACCGACTTCTGGGACCGCGACACCATTCCTGAGCAGGAGCGCATCATCGGACGCCGTAGGAACGGACGGTGGCTGGACGGCACGCCCAGTACCGAACGAGTAGTCTTCGCCACCGACCCCCACGGCAAGATCACCCCGCTAGACGCACACGTCCGCAGAGCAGCACCAAACCCCCGCACCCCTCCCCCGATGGTTCGGCGCAGCTACAACTACAACCGGGCCCCGGACGACCAAGGGCTGATCTTCTCTTGCTTCCAAAGTGATTTGGAGAGGGGTTTCGAGGCGGTACAGCGCAGGCTCCAGGGCGAGGCCATGGCCAAGTACACCCTCACCACGGGAGGCGGCTACTTCTTCGTCCCACCGCCCGGCGATGCCTGGCTCCACGCACTCACAAAGGGCTGACTCTCGCCCAGCAGCGCAATGGACTGCACTCGTGACCAACCGCTGAGCCCCGTAGTTTCGGCTATGCAACCATTGCACTCACACGAGGGGAGCGGGCGTCTGCACGATGCAGCGAAAGCCCGTCTCAGTCGCGGTCCGTGAGCTGCCGCTCCCAGCCCTTCTCCAGTTCCCAGGCAACGGAGCTGGCCCTCACCAGCGCCTCGTGCGCCATGTCGTCGTCAAAGGTCCCTACGGGCGTGGAGCTTGGGCTGCCGCAGTCGTCGTCTAGCAGACGGTGCGCGAACGAGTTGCGTCGTGTCTTCAGCCACGCAATATCTTCGAGGAACGTTGCTGTATCGATCGCCGCCTGCCACCGGGTCGGCCTTCTTCGCGAGTCCAGCCCGGTGAAGGCGGGTGTCCGAGGACTGATCCAGCATGTGGTTCATCAGTGACTCGAGGGCAGCGGCTACTGTCACGACGATGATGCCAGCGCCGATCTGCCGTGTGTCCCCGTCTAGAACCATCAGTGACTCATCGAGGATCAGGTCGCTCTCCCCTCCCCAGCCGGGGACCCTGTGAGCCCCGCTTCTGCGTGTCGCGCATGGCTCGGCCAGTTCGGAGTCGATGCTTTGCGCGATCCTGTCGCGCAGCCAGGCAAGGGATGCCACCCTGTCTTCGAACGGCAAGAACTCGATGCGTCCGTGCAAGCTGACGAAGTAGTCCTCACTGAACTCAGGGAAGACCCGTCTGCCTCCAGCCTGACTGCCCACCACTGAGGTGCCGCTCATCAGCTCATCTCCCGTACTGTTCTGCATAGTTGACTAGCCTGTCATGCCAGTGCAGAGAGGCAGAGTCAGGTACGGGGCCGCTCTGCTTCCGGGGCTACTTCCTGAACTGCCACTCCACGGGCTCGTCCAGTGAGTCAGGCGAGTACAGCACTCGCTCGGGGCGTCCCTCCTTGGGAGCCTGGAAGAGAACGTGGCCCCGCACGCAGTCACCGACTTTGACCTTCGCTTCCACCGGATACAGCGGTTGGGGCAGCTCGTTGCCGGTCATGTGGGTGGCTTCCACGCGGGCGCCGTCCGGGTAGGCGAGTGACCACACGAAGGGAGTCATGGTGACGCTGTCTGGGCCCTCGTTGCAGACCTTGACTTCGAGGGCGGCCCACTTCTGGTCGGCATTCAGCAGGTTCACCAGGTCGGGAATGCCGTGCTCCTTGTAGGTGAGGGCGGCGGCCCTGAGCTTGCCTTCCGCGTCGATGTCTGCGGTGTCGCCGAGCTTCAGTTCCGGGCGCGTTTTGTTGGGCGGGGTGCTGAGATTCGGGGCTGGTGTGGCGCTGGCCGCGGCCTTGGCGACGGACTGCTTGCTGTCGCCTCGCCCGGCATCCTGCAGGAGCAGCGTGGTGGCGCCTCCGGCGGCGAAGGCGACGCTCGCTACGCCGGCGATGAGGGCAACAAGCTTCTTGCCCCTGAGACCGGGCTGGGCCGGCGGTTGGACGGGCGTGGGTGGTGGCATGTGGGTCATCGTCCCCCCTTGTGGTGCTGTTGTGTGGGGTGCATCATGCGCTCACGTGAGTGCTCAACAAGGTTGCAGTGACTGGACCGTGACGAAGGTTCACTCGCTGGTGGGCGGGCCTTCGCATGCCAGAGGAATGGCTCGTTCCCGCTCGGGGCCGACGGCTCGCACGTGCCGACGACGGCCACCCGCATGTTTGGGGCTCAGCGGCCGGGCGTGCCCTCACGCTGTTGCAGCCAGTCGTCGAAGAAGTCCTGGATGCGGTCGAGCTCGGCGGGAAGCAGCCGGATGATCTCAGCGATGTCTTCGCCTTCTGGTTCACGCCTGGGGTCTGTCCTGCGCAGTTCGCGGGAGTCACGCGCCCTAAGTGCCGCGAGGCCTGCTTGGTGGCGCCGGGCCAGGCTGGTGGGGCCGGGTAGGGCGTCCGCTGCCACCAGATACGTCTCCGCGAAGGGTCGATGGCGATCTGATGTGCGGCGAGGTGACGGCGGTAGGCCGGGGAGTTCAGCGGCGCGGTGTTGGCGGGTTCGCCGATGTGGGTGGCGGCCAGGACTCGGTCGTCGCCGATCATCGCGCTCAGGGTGCCGGGTTCCTCTCCGTGTTTCCCCTGCCAGTGCCCCTGGGCCGGGCTGTCGTAGGAGGATGTGCTGCAGTACTCGGCCAGGTTTCTCAGAGCCGCGACCACCTCGTACAGGTCGAGCACGGCGTGGCGCGGCGCGGCGGCGGCGATGAGGTCGGTGGGGTGCGGTTCGGCGTCGCAGGGGACTGGGCGGGGGATGGGTAGGCGGCGGTCGCTGCTGCGGGCATAGCGGGCACCGGCTGCCACCTCGCCGCCGGCGTGTTCGGCCAGTGCCAGCGCGGCGGTGAGCGAGGGTGCGGTGCCGGAGCGTATCGCGGGGGTCGCGTGGTGGATGTGCGGTGGCACTCCTTCAGGACCCGGGTGGACCGAGTAGCGGAATCCTCCTCGACGGCCCTGGTCCACGCGCAGTTGCAGCGGGACGGGTCCGTCAGCCAGTGGGAGGCGAGCGGTCCACCGTGCACGTGGGAGCAGGTCGGTGAGCTCGTCGGTGGTCGTGGTTGGAGTGGCCCGCTGCCAGGGGCCGTGGTCCAGCGGTTGGTGGGTTGCGGCAGCCCCCGGTCCAAGAGCCGTCCGCCCGCCGGACGGGAACCAGGGCCTGGGCCCACCGTCCGAGCTCGCCACGTTCCACGTGCACCACAAGGTCGGCCGCGCGCGGGGTGATGCGGCGGATCCCGTAGGGGCCGCCGGTCTTTGCGGGGCGGTGGGCCCCGTAGTGGTCCATCAGTGCCGTCAGGACCAGCGCTTCCCACATCTCCTGCGAGGCGCTGCTGGGGGGAGGCACTACCACGGTGGAGGAGTGGGTGAGTTCGGCAAGGGCGAGTTGACGCGGCTCCCCGGTCGCGTGGGAGCGCATCTCGGCCAGCGTGGACAGACGCCTCGGTGTGCGGGAGGGATGCATGGGGGGACTCCTTTGCGCACTGCCCGGCTACGCGCATCGAGGAGAAGGACACACCACTGCGAGAGAGAAGAGCTCACCGGTGCGGCGCCTGGCCGCAGTTCTGCCTTCCCGGTGCCGCCAAGACCGGGAGCGGCACCCCGGCACGGCCGCAGAACGGCCACCAACACAGTAGCCCAGAACAGTCCAACAACATGCGCGGTTGCCGCGTTTTGCAGCGCGGGCGCAACAGGTGCCTGTTCCAGCGCGTTCTGGTCCGTCATCAGGTGGACTCTCGATCCGCTGACCACGGGTCGGTCGGATTCGGTCCGGTCGGTGGGCCCCTTGCCACCCGCACGCTGACGGACTCGATCGTGCACCGCGACCAGCGCAGCTCTCCTCCGTCGACGCGTTTGTCGAGGCGCGCGGGGGCAGTTCGCCGTCTCTGAGCGAGCTGAGGCATGCTACCGGCGGACCAACAGTCCTAGGAGGGGAGCGTTGCCGTGCAGTTCACGTTGCTGGAGTACCAGGAAGCGCTACCCCATCGCGCCGGTGCCTACTTGATCAAAGACGGCTGGAACGATCACGGGTACGTGACCACGTTTGATCTCCACATCCGTCTGGCCGACATGACCAGGCGGCGCATCGGCTACCTCCGGATCGCGCATGTCTCGATGAGTCGAGATGGACTCGTCAGCACGGCAGAGATCTTGCCAGGACGCTTCACCTCTTTGGAGCGCGGTTTCTTCAGTCTTGGTCACGAGGACGACTACTACGTGGCACTGCTGGAGTTGCCCCCAGGTATGGGCCGTGAAGTCCTCATAGCCTTGCACGATGTCGCTTTTGGCTGGGATACGGATGTTCGGTCACTTAGGTCCCTCGAGGTGTTCAATAAGTCGGTGCTCCGTGGCCGCAGCGAAGATCAGCTGTTTAATGCGAATCGCATTGCCCACGGTTTGCGTGCGCGTGTCGTTCCCTTCCGCTGGACGTACACCCTCGGTGGGGAAGGTCTCTTGCCAGCGCATGAGTTCACCTTCGACGCCGAGCCGGGGAGTCGCCCTCCCACGAATCTTCATGCGTTGATCGGCCGCAACGGTGCCGGAAAGTCGACGCTGCTGCATCGCATCGCTGTCGACGCGATGGCGGGTCGCATCACGGTGGAGAGCGATGGCGACGATGACAACAGCTTCAACGGCTGTGTCGTCGTGTCGTTCAGCCCCTTTGATCGGCCCTACGGGCCGATGCCCCCCAGTGCACTGTCATTTCAGTACATCGGCTTGTATCACCACGAAGAGGAGCGGCTCAAGACGAGAGATGAGAGGCGGAAGGAGTTCGTCGACAGTTTCGCCACTGTCAGAATCGGTTCGAGAGGCATGCGCTGGCGCGAGGCCATTGAAACGCTGAACTACGCCGCGAGCGGCTTCCTCGACGATCACTTGATGGTGCTGGACGCCATGATGAGGGAGGGCAGTAGCCGCAAGTTCGAGGCGCGGGTGGGCGAGGTCTTCGACAGTCTGAGCTCTGGCCACGCAGTGGTGCTCCTGATGATGACTCGCCTGATCGAGGTGGTCAGCGAACGCACCCTGGTGCTGATCGACGAACCGGAAACGCACCTGCATCCGCCGCTGCTTGCTGCCTTGACCAGCGCATTGTCTACGCTGCTGGCCGACCGCAACGGCATGGCGGTGGTTGCGACTCACTCCCCCGTCGTCCTGCAAGAGGTGCCCGCGTCTTGTGTGTGGAAGATGATCCGTCACGGTGACGAGCTCACCGCTCACCGCCCAAGCCTTGAGACCTACGGCGAGAGCGTCGGTGAGCTGACCTACGACGTGTTCGGTTTGGAGGTCACCTCGACCGGATTTCACGCAGCGATCGCCGCGGAGGTCGAGAAGGGGGGAAGCTATGAGGAGATCACGCAGCGGTTCAGCGGCCTGGGAGCGGAAGCTCGGGCTCTACTGCGAGCGATGACGTTTGCTCGTACGCGGGGGGACCGCTGATGCTGTGGCCACCGCGGCCGGGGATCACCGTTAAGCACGTGCTAAACGCCTGCATGAGGTGGCTGGCGAAGAAGGAATGGGACGAACTCCTCCAGGGCCGGCTCCAAGAGCTCATAGAGACTCAGGAACGGTACCGGGCGTCGCTGAGCAGGTCGGAGGTGCCGGTCGTCACCAGCGTGTCGAGGGAATCGGGCCGCGCGGTGGCGACCACCCGCAGCACCGCACCGTCCTGTCTGCCCGCCAGGGCGGCGAGCAGACCCAACAGGTCACGGGCGGCCTCCGGTTCGGCACCCGCGTACTCCTCCAGCTGGTCGACGAAGAGGACGTGCCCGGCGCTTCCCGCGTGTGCGAGGACCCTGGCGCGCACCTCGGCGGGCACGTCGTCGCCGGTCTCCAGCAGTCCGGCCAGCTCCTGCGCCTTGACGAGCCGGTCGACCTCGCCGAGCCGCGGCTCCAGGACGCCGGTCAGCGCCCGGGCGACCACCGCGGACGCCCGTACCCCCGGCACCGGCCGCAGCTCGGTCACGCTCATGCCGTCGTCCCGTAACCCGGGCAGCACACCTGCCCGTACCAGGGAGGACTTCCCGCACCCTGACGGTCCTGCCACCAGCGTCACCGGCCGTCCGCGCACGGCGGCGCGCACCCGGGCTGTGTCCTCGTCCCGGCCGTGGAAGAATTCGGCGTCGTCTTCCGTGAAGGGGGCGAGTCCGCGGTACGGGCAGCGCGGCGGCACGGTCCGCTCGTCGACGAGGTCGGCCGAGGGCAGTAGATATGCGGTCCGGTCGCGCCGGTCCGCCGCGACCGTCATGCCGAGGACACCGTCCTGGGCGTCGTCCCAGACCGGGGCTCCGCTGAACCCCTCGGCGATCACCGGCCCCGGCTCGTGCGCCTCCATCTGGGTCCAGCCCAGGCTCTGTCCGGCCCGCAGGGTGCCCGAGGCCTACTTGCCGTGGTCGGCGCCGACCGGGTAGCCCTGCACTCGGAAGGTGTGCCCCCACACGCCGGTGCCGTCGACGAGCGACGCCGGGCGGGCCCCCGTCACGGGCGCGTCCAGGCGCAGCAGCGCGACGTCCGCCCCGCCGTGCCGCCAGGACACCACGGACGCCCGGGCCCGGGGACGGCCCTCCAACAGCGGGAAGTCGAGATCCACCGGCTGGTCGCGCGCCCGCTCCTCGCTATCCGGCATCCGAACGCCCCGGGCCACGACATGGGCGCAGGTGCACACCACGTCAGCGGCGATGAGGAATCCCGCCCCCACGACCGAGTAGATCCGCACCTGCGACGCCTCCAGGACATCGCTTCGGCGGCCGAAAGATGTGCCATCGACGGGTGAACTCCATGAGTTGCTGATCAATAGCATTGGGATCGCCGGTTAACCCAACCGGCGATCCCGCCCATCGTTGGTGTTTCACCCGCCACTCTGCCTTTACTGCAAAGGCACGACTTGCCTTTAGAAGAAGTGCTTACGTCCACCGACCGCGCGACCCGTCGCACCCAGGATCCACAGGATGGCGCCAACCAGAATGAGGATGCCACCGATCGTCGTCAGCAGGCCCATGCCGACGAGCAGGCCAATAAGCAGCAGAATAAGTCCAAGAATAATCATCTCAAAACCCCATCATTGATTCCGGCTCAAGCACGTGTGCGTTTAAGCTTCACAACGGCATGAGTTCGTCCCTTGGTTGGTAGATCCCGACCGGCTGGGAAGGCCGGGCCCTCGGTGCGATAGTCCTTGTGCCCGGCGACTCGGGGTTCACGCACACCTTCGAGGCTTCGTTCTCGGCGTGATCGGCGCTCCGCTCGCCGACCTGGCCCTCGGCAAGGTCGCCCACCGGCACGCAGGATCGGCTTCCGGCCTCTTCAACACCGGAACTCACCTCGGCATCGCGCTGGGAACGGCCTGACCACCCTGGTCCTCTTCACCACCTGCGCGGCCACAACAACAACGATGTCCGCACCACGACCACCTACCCCGGCGGCACGGTACACAAGGTCGACCTCGACAACTCCAGCCGCCCCAAGACCACCAAGGCGACCTCCCCGCAAGGCACCCTCGTCGACCTCGCGTACACCTACGGCTATGGCACGAACGCCGGCACAGACGGCTCCAAGATCCGCACCCTGACGGACAACGTCCGCACCACCAAGCGCACGTACTCCTACGACGGAGCGGGCCGCTTCTCCTACGCCAAGGAGGAGAAGTCCGGAACGGTCACCGACTCCTGGCAGTACTGCTACGACCTGGCCGGCAACCTCACCTCGCAAGGAACCGACCAGGGCTGCCCGCGCGGCACCACCTACACCTACAACGACGCCCAGCAGCTCACCGCCAAGTCCACCACGAGCGGCCCCTGGACGTATGACTCGATCGGCAACGAGACGGTCGGCGCCTCCACCGACGACTACACCCGCACCGGCGAGAAGTGGACCGACCACTCCCAAATGTCGTCGATCACGGTAGGCGGCAAGGCGTACGCGGGACAGTACGGCTCGACCGACCAGAGCGAGCGCATCAAGCTCGGCGATACCTATTTCCACAACGGCCCGCTGGGTCTGTCGGCGAAGACAACCGCCGGTGTGGACATGGGCTTCAACCGCGAACCCGGGGACACGTTGAACTCCATGACGACCGGGGGCAAGACGTACTACTACCTCACGGACGCCATCGGCAGCGTGGTCGCCCTGGCGGACGGCGACGGCAACAAGGTCAACACCTACGCCTACAGCCCCCGCGGCGTGCGCATCCTGGCCCAGTCGTCCGAACCGGTCGCCCAGCCCTACCGCTTCGCCGGCGGCTACCAGGACCCCACCGGCCTGTACCACTTCCAGGCCCGGTACTACGACGCCAACATCGGCCGCTTCACCCAGCCCGACCCCTCCGGCCAGGAGGAAAACCCCTACCTCTACGCCGAGGGCGACCCCGTCAACCGCATCGACCCGCAAGGCCTGTGGAGCTGGCAGGCGGGCGGTGAAGTCTGCTTCTGGGTCTGCCTGGGCGGTGGATACTCCCAGGACGACTCCGGCAACAGCGGCCCCTTCGTGAAGATCGGCGTGGGGCTTCCCGGTGTGGGCGGCGGCCTTGAGGGATCGACCGGCGGAGCGGACTCCGGACCGTCGGCCTACGGCAACTGCGCCGCCGGCTACGGCTCCGTGGGTGGGCAGATCGGCGGCAGTCCAGGTGGGTCCCCCACGGCCAGCGTCGGGGGTGGCCTCGGAACCTACGCCTCGACCCCCACGTGCAGCAGAGGACTACAGATCCAGTTCTGATGTGTGTCCGTTGACCATGGAGCGTGTGTCCGGCCCCCAAGGGGCGGACACACGCTCTCCCCGCGAGACCTTGGAGGCCTCGATGAGAATCTTCGTCGCCGCGTTCGGCATCCTCGCCGGCATCGCCCTCGTGCTCTACAGCCGGAAGTTCGCCCGGGCCGCCACAGTCCGGCAAGGAGCCTTCGGGCGGGCCAACGCCGCCGCGGGCGAATCCACGGTGCGGCTGGGCCCGTTGATCGTCGGTGTCTTCCTCATCGTCATCGGAATCCTCGCGGCCACGGGCGTCGCAGAGGTCGGATGACGGCCACGGCCAGCCGCAGGGGCCGCAAACGGTCGTCTGCGCCCCCCTGCGGCCCGCTCGCTCTTGGAGGAGGCTCGATCGCGAAGGCGGAGGCATTTTACGCGTCGCGTAGGCCCTACGCCTTCGCCCTGCTCTAGACAGAGCCCGGAGGCTCACTGTCTGCAGTCGGCTGGGTGTCTCCTAGGTACTCGGGGGCCCGCATCTGGGTTTCCAGCGCCTGGATCACCCGGTTCGGGGGCACGATCTCCGAGAGAACCTGCGTGGGAACGGCCTCGACGTCCTGCACGATCGCGAGAAACACATGCTCGGTGTTCCGGTGCCCGCAGGTCGATGACGCATTGGTTGGGCGGCAAGGATCCGGGCGGCGGGACGCGGTCCACAGGGCGAGGTGGTCGCGCCAGCGGGAAAACGGTCCCTCCGCAGCGGTGAAGTCAGCGACTTTCGCGATCCGGGCGGTGCCAGGCCGGCCCGGGTGGGCCAGGAGGTCTGCGCCCGTCACGGTGACCGCGGCGCAGCTAGCGGTTGCCTTCGGGCACGACCGAGGCGTGGCGGTCTGGACGGGCCTGCTGCAGCTCCCTGGCCTTAAGGGCGCGTTGCTACAGCAGTGACGCCGGACTCCCTCAGCTTGCGGCCACGCGTTCCATCTCCGGAAGCGTTCCTGAGCACTCACCCTTCACCACGCGGCGCAGCACGGCCTTGGCGCTCGTCAGGTCAATACCGAGCTCAGCCCGCAGCACTCGCATGGTGGCGACACTCTTGGCCGACGGACTGCTCACCTGCAGCCTGGCTCCGTGCCCGGCAGAAGTCCCCTAAGCTGCCGGTCTTGTGCTCGACGATCTTGGTCGGTAGGTGTCCGGAGTCCTGACGATCTGCGGGAGCGGGTGGCCCCCCGCTCCCAGCCCTCCCGGCCGACGCCATCGGCATCCCGGGCGGCTGCGCGTTCCGGACCGGGCGGCACTCGCCGGCGTCATGAACGCGCTGCGGACGGGTGTCGCGTGGCGGAATGTGCACGCGGAGATGGTGGGCTGCTCTGGCGTGACGGCTTGGCCGCAGAAGAGTCGGAACCTGTGGGTTGCGGAGCCAGATCAGGCGGCTCTTCATGGACAGCGGTGTCCTGCCGCACCTCGACCGGCGCCTCCTGCCGTTCGAGCGGTGGCTCGCCCAGCGGATCGGCCGCCACCGCGCATCTGTCAACGGCACGCCTGGACCAACGACCGACTGATCCGAACGAAACTGCAGAGCAGTCGTTCATCACCGGCTGTCATCCTGCCGCCGGACAGCCGCTACGGCTGTCCGGCGACGCCTCCACCCGATTGAGCAGCGCATTAGTGAGGAAACGAGTGGTTGATCAGGGGCAGTTGACGGCCGTGTCGCCGGTGTCGCGGTTGCAGGTGTCGAAACCGAGGCCGCCGTCGAGGCCGTCGTTGGCGATCACGTTGTCCACGGCGCTGAGGGTGTCGCTGCCCTCGCCGCCGATGTGCGTGTCGTTGCCGCGGCCCCCTGTGAGGGTGTCGTTGCCCTGGGCACCCTCGAGTGTGTCGTTGCCGTCGTCGCCGTTAAGGGTGTCGTTGCCGGCATTGCCGTAGATGGTGTCGTTGCCGGCCAGCCCGGAGATCGTGTCGTTGCCGGGGCCGCCGTTGATGGTGTCGTTGCCCGGCGTCGCCCGCAGGCCAGTGGCATCCGGGTCGTCGCCGACGAGCCGGTCCGCCCGGGGACCGCCGTTGAGGCGGTCGTCACCCGCACCGCCGATCACCGTTCCGGCGGCTTCCAGGTTCGGGGAGATGCTGACGCTGTCATCGGAGTCGTTGGCGTTGACCCGTATAGACGTGACGGGCAGCGGACACTCCGCCGTGTGCGTCCCCGTCGACTGACACGGGGCAACGGCGGACATGGTGTCCCCCGCGTCCGTCACCACGACAACGTTGCCCTGACGCCGGATGGTGATGTCATTCGCCACCCCCTGGGCGGCCGTGACGCTCAGGGTGTCGCCCACCTCCTGCACGACCGTGGTGTCCGCCAGGCTTCCGCCGGGGGCCGCACCGGGCGCGGCGGAAGCGGGGGTCAGCGGAGCGCAGGTGAGTGCGCCGAGGGCCACCACCGTGGTGCAGATACCTCGTGTTCTCATCGGTGCCCGCCTTTCGTGTTGTCTCGCCGTGTACGGGTACTGGCATGCTGCTCACTCACGCTGGTCAGGGGCATCCGCTGACGTTGTCGCCCAAGTCGGCGCGGCATTCGTCCACGTCAGCGCCGCCTTCGACGTAGTCGTTGCCGCTGACGTTGTCCACGGTGTCGATGGTGTCCCGGCCGTTGCCGCCCTCGGCGTAGTCGTTGCCGGCGCCGGCGACGATGCGCTCGTTGCCGCTGCCGCCGTAGATCACGTCGTTGTCGGCACCGCCGTCCACGATGTCCGAGCCGCCACGTCCTTCGATGGAGTCGTTGCCGGAGCCGCCGAAGATCCTGTCCGCCTCGGCTCCACCGGTCAGGGTGTCGTTTCCTGCGCCGCCGGAAAGGAAGTCGGATCCCTCGTCGCCTTCGAGGGTGTCGTTGGCGGCTCCGCCGTAGAGGTTGTCGTTGCCGGCTCCGCCGATGAGGGTGACGCCGAGGGCCGCCAGTGAGGAGGTGACGGTGTCGTCCTGGTCTCCGGCGTTGACCACCAGTTCGGTCGTGTCGGCGGCCCTGCAGGCGACTTCGGTCGTGCTGATGGCGGTGCAGTCGCCGGACGGTGCGACCGTGTCTCCGGTGTCTCTGATTCTGATGTTGCTGCCCGACTGCCAGACGCTGATCGTGTTGCCCCGGCCGACTCCGGCGGTGACCGTGATCGTGGTGCCGGTCTTGTTCACCAGCGTCGTGGCGAAAAGATGTGGCGTCGGTGCGTCGGCCGCGTGGGCCACGCCAGGGAGGCACAGAGTGAAACCGCACACCGTGGCCAGAAGTGCCCCGGTGCGATGGTGCGTTCTCTTCATGACCTGCTCCTGAAATAAGGCGTTGAATGTCGATCTCGCAACTGTGCGCAGTGCTTCCCGGCCGAAAATGCCGTGTTCGCTCGAAGGAGCGATACCTTTTGCGGTCTGCCGACCGCGGCCGGGACCTGATAACCGGCTCCGGCGGAGTACCGGGGAAAGGGTGTGGCCGCAAGCGCCGAACGTTCGGTGCGGCCCACCCTGGCGCGACACCCGAATGTCCCTGCTGCATTCCATAGCCTCAGTCCGCGCAGACTCCTCCCATACCGCCATGGCCGACGCCTGCTCGACCGGTGATCGGAGCTGGCGCTTGGGCACCCAGAGCATGTCGGGATGTGAAGCCGTGCTGAAGCCGAATTTGCGCCATTGCCGAACACAAGGGGCTCCGCGCGTGGATCGTCACCCTGGCCGAGAATGGGATCACCTGGGGCATGCCCGCCGTTTGACTTGCATCTGCCCCGGAGGTGTCAATTGACGATTCATTCGTACCGCATTCAATTGACCGCGGTACGGGTGATCCGCGCAGCCCGCGAGCTGGACCTGCCGATTGTGGCGCTGCGCTCCCGCGACGAGGCGGACACGCTGCACGCCCGCATGGCCGACGAGGTCGTGGTGCTCGACGGCGAGGGGTCGGGGGCCTTCCTGGACGCGGCAGCCATGGTCGGAGCGGTGGTACGTGTTGGCTGCGCCGCTGTCCACCCCGGCCACGGGCTGCTGGCCGAGAACGCCGACTTCGCGCAGAGCTGCATCGGCGCCGGACTCACCTGGGTCGGGCCTCGCCCCAAGGTGCTGCGGACGCTCGGCGACGAGACCTGCCCGTGAACTCGCCGCGCGCCTCGGCGTGCCGGTGCTGCCGGCGCCGTACGGCGACACCGGCCGGCTGGCACCGCGTCCTCCTCATGGCAATGCTCCGACGCCGCTTTCCGTGACGGAGCGTCATCGGCGCACGGTGGCACACCCCAGCTTCACGGAAATCTTGCCAGGGCCATCTTCGCCTCTACGCCGACAGCCGGTGCCGGCGATGTTGTCGTAGAAGGACAACGGTCCTTCTCAAAAGGTGGGTTCGGGGACCTGGGTGGTGGTGCGGCGGCCCGTGCCGTCGGACAGCCCGTCCCAGTGGGCCCTCGTCGCTAGCCCAGGGTGCCGCATACTGGAAGAGCTCTGGGAGGGGAGGGGGCGGCATGCTCGCTGCATTTCTCATCACGGGAATTCCTTTGTTGTTGCTATTCCTTGGCCTGGCCATCAGACAGTTGTTTCCCGAGGACTGGCGTCTGCGGTCGAGGTATGTGGTCCTGAGGCAGAGCGAAGCGCGCTTGGCACGCGAGGTCGCACGGGTCCTGCGGGCGCGTCACCTCCGCGAGCTGACGATCCTCGCCGCCAGCCAAGGCCCCATCGGGCTGATCGCCCAGGGCTCGGGCCACTCCCCCCGACTGCGCACCGTGCGACGGCGAGTGCCGAACGCCTGCAGTTACTGCACGGTCGAAAGCGTCGTCCGACGGCTGCCTGCCCACGTCCTCAAGTCGGTGAAAGGAGGCGCCGACCACGTCGTGACGGACTTCCGCCAGAGCCTCCGCTCACAGCCGCATGCCGTCAGCATCCACATATACCGCGGCTTGCAGTGGTCGGTGGAAGCCATTCCACGCCGGAGCAACTCCCCGCGGTACGAGCCCGTGGCCTGTCACGTGCACACCAACACTGCCCCAGAGCTGACATAGAGCCTGGTGGGAATCCTGCCACCTGCCGACGACCCGTGTAGCCGACTGCCTCATGCTCCGAATAGGGGAGGCTCCTGTTCGACGAACGTGCTGAGCTCTCGGCGCTGACAGTCGCATCCACTGCACCAGCGTGGCGTTCAGCGGCTCCCGGCTGCCGACCGGCCGGTCCTCGGTGCACATCTGGGGGCTGGGAGGGGGCGTTCGCCCCCTATCCATAGCCCGCTGCGGGGAGTTGAATGGAACTCCGGGGGTTGGCTGACTCAGGCCGACAAGGGGGCGGAGCATCATGAGCGAAGCTGTGGACTCCGATCAGCAGTACGAGGCTGCCACAGAGCAGGAGCGTGCGGCCGCAGGGGCGGCGGGAAGGTTGAGAAGATCTCTCGCCTGCTGCCCGGTCGGCACCCCTCACTGACCCGGCACGCGTTCAGCTCGCCCCAGGGCCCGGCACCGGGCTGCGCCGAAGCGATCGAAGCGTTCTCGGACCCCGCGTCGCACGACGACGCGACCTCGCTGCCTGATCACCAAGCCTCCGCACCGAGTCGCCCGACAGCGTCTCCTCCGCTCCCCACCACGTGGTCGGCGCGCTTCCGCAAGCGTCTTGGCCCCACCACCCATGTCCGGCGCGCTCCCGACGGCGCGTCCCGCCGGACCTCGCCCGCTCCGTGACAACGGGCCCTGCCGCACGTCGCACTCGCCCCGGAGGCACCCGATGAACAGCTCCTATCAGCACCTGCTCACCGCGCCGGGCGCCGCCAAGAGCCCGCAGGAGGTCCTGAGCCAACCCGTGACCGTGCTGCTGGGCGTAAGCGTCCAGGCCGCGAAGGCACTCGCCCTCATCCACATCGAAAGTGTCTTCGACCTCGCCGCCAGCGCCACCTTCCATGCGGCCGGTCTAGTGGCCGACACCACAGGCGGCGGCAACCGCCTCGCCGGACACAGCGGTGCAACCCCCCATGTGGACGTCCGCTTTGGACATCTGCCGCTCGACCTGGTGGACGAGCCCCACGCTGGGACGGAACTCCCCGACCTGGCCGTCCAGCCGATCTCGGCGCTGCGCGCCGTCGATGACGCGACTGGTGCGCAGTTGGCGGCGGCGCTGAGTGTGTCGACCATACGGGACCTGGGTCTGTGGCCGCCCTATCACGCGGCTCGTGCAATCCTCTCCGCCGCGTTCGGCGCGCAGGCGGATCCCGGCGTGCAGCCGGAGCCGGTCGCCACCGATCTGCTGCCGTCAACGGGCCGGTACCCCACCGAGCGGGTGCAGTATCAGGTGCTGCTGCTGGAGGAGTTGCTCGACCCGGCCGGGCAGATGGCCAAGCCGCCCGACACCCGCAAGCCGCTGGAATCGGCAGGCCCAATCGACCTGCTCCAAGAGGACGTCCAGGGCTTCACCAGGCCCGCGATTGGCGCCGTCCTCACCTACTCCCAGTCCTGGTACACCCAGGGCCTCACTCTCGGCCACCTGCTGCACTCGCTCGCATTGGCTCCGGGCGAAACCACGCGGATCGCCATGGTGGACTGGTCCCGGCGCACTAGCGCCCGAATCAGCGAGGCCGTCTCGGAACAGGAAAACATGCAGGCGCACCTCACCCACGGTCGCGCGCTCAAGGAGGTGGTGGACGCGGTCGCCACCGAATCGCAGTCCGGCTTCTCCGTGGGCGGCGGCGCTGGTGTCAGCTCGCAGACCGGCTCCGGTGCCGGCGGGGCCGTCGACCTCGGCAAGGCCACGGGCTTCCCGCTGAACATCGCCGCGGGCGTCACCGGCTCCTTCGGCCTCGGCGCCTCCGGAGCTATGAGCTACTCCACCTCCAAGGGCCGACGCAACATCCATGCCGAGATGAGCCAGAAGATCGACGACACAACGCATCAGGCCGCGAGTAGCGCCCGCAGCCGGTGGGCGACGGTGGTGCGCGAGGTCAGCCAGCAGGAGAGCGAGCGTCTGAGCACTCGGGCGGTGGCGAACTTCAACCATATGCACGCTCTGACCGTGCAGTACTACGAGGTCGTCCAGCTGTACCGGACGGTGGTTGAGCTCGCGCGGGTGGAACGCTGCCTGTTCCTGCCCATGCGCACGATTCGCTTCCGCGGCACCGACGCCGCCTTGCGCCATCGGGCCCTGATCGCCGCGCATGGCCTGGTCCCGGCGGTGCGAGCGCTGGCCTACGCGGACACTGACGCGACGCTGCTCACCGCGCCCGACCGCACCGGCGACTGGCAGGCCACCGCCGAGCTCCGAGAGCATCTCGCCAAGTCGGGCGTCAGCGGCGACCTCACCGCCGCCGCGCTCGCGCTGCCCGACGGGATGGACCTGGCCGACCTGGTGATCGAAGGAGTGGCGGGCGGCACCCCCAAGATCACCGATGTCTTCACCGGCTGCACCCTGCATTACGTCGGCGGTATGGACTTCACGGGAGCTCTGTCGGGGCCGGACACGGACGGCAATTACACGGCAGAGGTCCCGTTGGCGAGCGCCATGTCGAACCTGGCCAGCCTCACGTTGCGCAGGAAGTCGGGCCAGGAGGGCTGGCACGGGCAGCTGAAGCTGCGCGTGAGCATCATGCACCGCCGAAACCCGGACCAGAAGGTGGTCGACAGCGTCGAATACAGCGGCGGCGGCTCCCTGCACTTCGCGGTCGACGTACCGGCGGGAGCGGACCGGCCACTCCTTCGTGTCCAGCGCACATATGGCAAGGAGCAGCTCGTCCGGCATCTGGAGGACAACGCGCTCTACTACTCGCAGCTCATCTGGCGCAACCTCGATGCCACGCACCTCGCGCGTCTCCTCGACGGCTACACACTCGGCGAGGGCGAAGGCAGCAGCGCCGCACGCCGGAGCCTCGCCGAGCTCGTCGACCAGGCGCCGCTGGCGGTGTCCGGAAACTACCTGGTGCTGCGTATGCCGGCCGATGCCACGGCCGCGCCGGGGTGGAAGAAGTTCCTGGCGGACAAGGCACTGCGGGTCGGCGACCAGCGCACGAACCTCGTACCTCTGCCCAGTGGCGGCGTGTTCGCCGAGGCGGTCCTCGGGCGCTCCAACTCCGCCGAAAGGATCGACCTCACGCGCTTCTGGAACTGGCAGGACTCGCCTATTCCGTTCACCGCCATCGACATCGCCGACCTCCAGGCAGCCTCGCGCGCCCAGCCGGAACCCGATGGCGCAAAGCCGCTCGGCTCCCGCGTCGTGAACATCCAGAACGCCCCTGCGCTGCCCGACTCGACGGGCATGACGGCCGTCCTCCAGGCGCTCGCCAACGGCGCGATGTTCCGCGACATGAGCGGCCTGTCGGGCACTCAGCAGTTGGTACGGGATTTCCTCGAGCAGACCATGGCGGGTGCCACCGAGGCAGGAAAACAGGCCGGGCAGAACATGAAGACCGCCACCGACTTCGCATCGAAGACGGCCGAGATCAGGGCCCAGCAGGAGGCGGCGCAGCGCGCAAAGCAACAGGCCGGTGGCGGCGCCCCCGATCCCCGGTGGGGCGGAGCGAACACACCGAACAGCCTCACTGCGGAAGGAGGGCGCCTCAATTACGGCCGGCAACTGGACGAGCGGCTCGTTCAAGGCGGGCAGCCTGATCAGGCCGGGGCCGCGGGTGGTGCGGCAGGGCGGCACCACGAGGTGAGTCAATACCGGGCTGGAATCATTCCCGTGCGCACGGAACCGCACCCTGATTCGCTCGGAGGATCCATACCGGACAGGGGGCACACCTATCTGCGGGGGAATCCGGAGGGGCCGGTGGACATCGGGGCGGGCATCGTGCAGGCCATAGCTGCGCGGACCAACGCCCCGAACTGCGCCTGCTATGACGCCTCCATCACCTACTTTGCCGACGCGGCGAAGCTGGCGGGTGCCGAACTCACCTCCCTGCCCGGCTTCGACGTCTCGGTCCCCCTGATGCTGAACGGTGATGGTCAGGAGGTGACGTCCATGGAGTTCTACGCTCTGTGGGGAAGCCTGCTGTCGTGGAGTCGGTGGACGGCGCTCCCGGCAAGTCTGCGGGGCCTAGGAGCGCCGGGAGCGTTGATCTACGCCGGCCTGGCCCGTGAGAGCGACTTGGTCGAATCGGAGTCGGGGTGGCCGCCTGGTCTCGCTCCGGGAGCGCTGCTTCAGCTCTGGGCCGATCGTGACAGCTACGTGGGGGTGCGTGATCACCGGAGGGTGCCCCCGGTTGGTCACTCCTGCGTTCTGCTCGGGTACGAAAGCGGGAACGACCGGATCCGCATCGCCGATCAGAGCGGCACTCGTCGCACGGTCACCTATCCCCTGTACGGCTGTGAACACGTCATCGGCGTGAACCCTGGGCATGCCGTGGTATCTCACAGCGGCAGCGGCTACCGGATCTGAGCGGGCGGGTCTCGCCCGCGGGGCCGTGCCCTGGACCCTATCCGGTGCAGCCCGTCGTGCCGGTCCCACTGCTCGACCAGCTCAATCAGCTCCGCCAGCGACCTCCAGCATCGGCACGAAGTGGTTGCGGCGGAAGTAGCCGATCTGCCCCTCGACGGTGCCCTTCTCGTGGGCGCCTTCGATGCCGGGCCGGCAGTAGAAGCTCTCGATAGGGAGACCCACACGAACGCGTCGATCACCAAGCCCCCGGTCGAGCACCAGCTCCAGCAGGTCATACACGCCCAGGCCGTGAGCACGTGTGTCCAGAAGTACATCTCCGCTAGGGTCTGTCGTCAAATGATCTTGCATGGTGGATCATGGTCGGGTGATACGTCGCCATGAACTGTCCGATGCTGAGTGGGAGTTCGTCCGGCCGCTGTTGCCCGAGTCGTTGCGTGGTCGCAAGCGGTCGGACGACCGGACGGTGCTCAACGGGATCGTGTGGAAATTCCGTACCGGGGTGGCCTGGCGGGATGTGCCCGAGCGGTACGGACCGTGGGCCACGCTGCATACCCGGTTCCGCCGGTGGGCCAAGGACGGCATGTTCGAGCGGATGCTCCAGGCGGCACAGGCCCCGGCGGATGCAGCGGGAGACATCGACTGGCTGGTGTCGGTCGACTCCACGATCGTGCGGGCCCACTACCACGCCGCCGGAGCCCGCAAAGGGGGCGCCGGGCACTCGGACGTTCGCGAGGCGGCATGACCAGCAAGATTCATCTGGCCTGCGATGCCTTCGGCTGGCCGCTCGCCTTCGTGGTCACGGGCGGCAACACCAATGACTGCACCCAGTTCACGACGGTGATGGAAGCGATCCGAGTGCCCCGCGTCGGCTCGGGCAGGCCCCGGACCAGGCCGTCTCATGTCATCGGTGACAAGGGCTACAGCTCGGGAGCGATCCGCACCTGGTTGCGCCGACGGGGCATCGCTCACACGATCCCCGAGCGAGCCGACCAGGTCCGCAACCGCCTGAAGCGCGGCAGCCGGGGCGGCCGGCCCCCGGCCTTCGACCAGCAGACCTACAAGCGACGCAACATGGTGGAACGCTGCTTCAACCGGCTGAAGCAGTGGCGCGGCATCGCTACCCGCTACGACAAGACCGCCGAGTCCTACCAAGCGGCCGTCACCCTCGCATCCCTGCTGATGTGGGCGTGACATTTGACGACAACTCCTAGGCCCGCCGCGAGGACGAGAACCGCGTCAGCACGCTCGTCCCGATCGCACCATGATCGGTCTCAGCGCCAACGGCTGTACCGATGTCCCAAGCGGCGGCTACAGGTCCGAGATCCAGAGGTGTCCCGGGTGCACACGGGCGAGTAGCTCGGCAAGGGTCTCGCGCTGAGCAGTGGTCATGTGTGGGACGGTCGCGTCGCGCGGTGGTCCTCAGCGAGCGACGGCTCGACGGTGACCAGTTCGTCGAAGACAAGCGCCAGGTCATCGAAAGTGCGGGCGGCAGCGACAGCCTTGAGTTACTGAGGTCACTCCCAGCTGCCCACCAGCGTGAACCCCGCCCAGTAGTACGGATCGGCGTAAGGCCGGTATGCAGTCGACGCCGGCGTGGCTCTGCTCGCCCGGCGGGAGCGTGCGAGCAGGGCAGTGAGCTCCAGGGACTCCGGCGAGTCCGACGCGGCGCTGGCGAGCAGCTCCTCGTAGGCCGTGTTCGCTTCGGCGAACCGGCGGGCCTTGAGCAGCGCGTCGGCGAATCCGCGGTCCAGCTGTCGTCTCGTACCGACGTCGGCCGCGCTGAGGTCAGCGCTGATCTCTTGGTGGTAGGAGATCAGCTGGTCCGGGTGGACGGCCGAGACTGAAAGCTGAGCCTGGCGAAGCGATTCGGCCTTCGACGCGCCGGCCTCCCACCGGGCGTAGAACTCGCGCAGCAGGAGCATGGTCGAGATTTCTTCCACCTTCCAGAGGGTGACCAGCACCGACGCCGCTCCGGCGTAGAGCAGCGAGCGGGTGAGGCCAATGAGTTCGTCGCCGGGGCGGTGCCCGCCGAGCCCGCTGTCGCAGGCCGCGAGTGCCACCAGGTCGGCATCCAGGCGTAGTTCGAGGATGTCCGCTGCGGTAAGCAGGTCGTCTCCCGCCAGATGAACTCCAGACCTGAGGGGCTCTTCGGAGTCAAAGAATCCGTGACAGGCCAGATGCAGCAAGTCCATGCGGCCCTGTTCGTCGAGGGCGGCCAGGACCCGCTCCATTGTGACTTCCGCTCCGCTGAGCACACAGGCGCCGAACCGGGCGGCCAGATCGGCCGCTTGCAGGCGGCCGTGCACAACGGGTGCGGCGGTCATCGTGTCCGCCACGACGATGGCTCTGGCGCGCCGGGTCTCTTTTCGCGGCCTCGTGCGCGCTCGGACATGTCGGAGCGTCGAGGCGCTGGGCAGGTAGACCACCGGGTTGCGGGTGATCAGGGGGCCGACGGTGCCGTCTCCGAGGTCGATGTCCAGGGCGCCGAGTGGCACCTGGTGCAGTGGGCCGTGCGGGACCAGGCAGATAATGTCGGCCGGTTCGCTCCAGCGGAGCACGGGGGCCAAGAGGCTCGCGAAGTCTTCGTGGGCGTCGGCCAGGAACCGGCTCGTCAGTTCCTTCGGCGTGCGCGGAGTCTGGCCCGGGTGGGGGGCTGGTGTCCGTGCCATCCGGCCTGCGTACGGGTTGCGGACTACCCGCAATTCGCGGTCCGCGCCGGTGACACCGAAGGTGACCACAGGCCCCTCGGTGACGTGGAAGGCGAGCAGTAGTGCTGTGGATCCGGTGAGGAGCGCGCGGATCTCGTTCGCTCCGGCCGGGGTGCCCCGGCGAAGCGCCGCGTACTCGGCCAGGTCCGGGAGGGTTGATGTTCGCTCCATGCCCGCCCAGACCTCGTTCAGCTCCCGCAGCGCGATGCGCCACTTGGAACGCAACACCCGCTGGCGCAAGCTCGATTGCTTCAAGCAAGCACTGCTCACACTCGTCCATCTGCGTAGGAACGAGACGTTCTCGCAGCTCGGAGCGAGTTTCGGGATATCCCAGGCCACCGCCTGGCGGTACGTGGACGAGACTCTGGACGTTCTGGCCTCCTGGGCGCCCGGACTCCACGAAGCCCTCACCGGCCTCGGCGAGGGCGACCACGTCATCGTCGACGGCACCCCTATCCCCACCGACCGGATCCGCGCGGACGAGCCGTACTACTCGCAAAAGCACCGCAAGCACGGCATGAATGTGCAGGTCATCGCCACCCCGGACGGCACCCCACTGTGGTTCTCCCGCGCGAGGCCCGGCCGCACCCACGACCTGACGTCCGCCCGCGCCCACGGCATCGTCCAGGCGTGCCTCACCCGGCAGATCCTCGTCCTGGCCGACCGCGCCTACCAGGGCGCCGGCGCCACCTTCCGCACCCCCTACTACCACCACCGCGAACAGCCCGAGCACTACCAGCAGTTCAACCGGCACCACGCCCGGCTGAGAGCTCCGGGCGAACGCGCCTTCGCGCAACTGAAGACCTGGCGACTGCTCCGGCGAGCGCGATGCTCCACCCGCCGCATCGGCACCATCGTCCAGGCCGTCCACACCCTACTTACCTGCGACTACAGAGGCTGAAAGAGGCTCACTGACTCGAAAAGACGACGCTGGCGAAGGCCAACGCCTGGCTCTGTCCTGCAGACAGAGTTCCCAGCGGTTCTCCCTGGCAAGCGGGGCTCCGATAAAGCGTGGCCACCCGGTCGGTCACATTGCGGGGGCACCCCTTGTACGTTATCGGAATGCACGTACCGCTGGGCGATTCAGTAAGCACGATCTGCAGCTTCGTGTAGGCGTGCGTGTAGCGGAACTGGCCGGTCGCCGCGTGGGCGGTGGCGGGTGTTGCAGCTACCGAGAACGCCAGCGGCGGCCACACAGGCGGCAAGCCGCCTCACTGTGAGCTCCCGACCGCGGGAGACCAGACAGCGGGTCACGGCGCAGTGAAGAGGGCGCTGGCGAAGGCCAGGCTCGCCGTGCCCTTCGGCGGCAGCGTGCCCAGCGGTTCTCCCGGGCAGGCGGGGCTGGGATACAGCGTGACATTGCTGCTGGTGTTGTTGGTGACTGTGCCGTTCGCCGTCGTCGGGATGCAGGAGGCGTCGGCCGGGTTGGTTACGGTGACGGTCAGCATCGACTAGGCGTGCGTGTTCAGAAACGCCCCAGTCGCAGCCTGGGCGCTGGTCGGAACCGCGACACCCAGCGGCACGGCAGCACCGAGCACGGCCTCCAA
The DNA here is from genome assembly GCF_019733245.1 of Streptomyces sp. WAC04114. Taxonomy (NCBI): domain Bacteria; kingdom Bacillati; phylum Actinomycetota; class Actinomycetes; order Kitasatosporales; family Streptomycetaceae; genus Streptomyces; species Streptomyces sp. WAC04114. The sequence continues at coordinate 2,230 of NZ_JAIGQA010000091.1, read as the reverse complement.
CAAGTGATGCTCCCGCTCCGATACTCGCCCCCGGGCAGCGGCTGGCGGCTCAGTCCCTTCACCGTCGTCCGCTGCCCGGGGCGCTGTCGTGCGGCGCAGAAGCGAAGAAGAAGTTGAGGCCGGTGACGTCCATGAAGGCCGTAGCTCCTTACCCGTCACGGCCACCATCATGCGCCGCACAGCAGGCCGACTGTCCATCGTCTGCTTGAGCTGCTCGTTCTCTTCGCGAAGCCGGGCGATCTGCTCAGCATCTGATTCCGTTGCGCCGCCGCCCACGTGCTGATCTTGCTCGTCCTGGGATCGCATGCCGCCACCGAGAACTTCTGAAGCAGGCTCTCCATCGGGGTAGGAGAAATCCACACAGGAGGGACAGCACCTGGCTCTGCCCTGACGCGGGTGCGCCCAAGGGTTCGCCCGTGCAGGCCGGGCTCGGGTGCAACGTGACTGCCCGGTCGGTGAGGTTCGGGTACAGCCGCTGTTCGTCACCGGGAAAGGCCGCATCACTGTGAGTTCCGGAGACCGGATTGCGGGGTGAACTCGACGGCACCGGAGAGCAAGTTCACCGGGCCCCGGACGAGTTGGACGTTGTCGGCTGCGCGATAGGGGGCCGGTCAGGGTAGTCGGCATCTACGTGGGCGAAGGTGGCCCCGGCAGCGCAACGACGCGCCGAGGCCTGGCACACCCGACACTTCGGCGCCACGTTCCCTAAAGTCATCCACGCACAAATATGGGCAAATTCGGCACACGCCCGTGTGCCGGCCGTAGAAGAAGGGGCCTGGATGAGATTCCGGTTGCGCGGCCGCCGCGCATGTCTGACCCTCACGGCCGCGCTGGCCGTGTTCTCCCTCGGCAGCGGGGCAGCGCCCACCAGCGCGCTGCCCGCACCTCCGCAGGGATGGCGTGTGGCGTGGGCCGACGACTTCACCGGCCGCGCCGGCAGCCTTCCCGACGGCAGCCGGTGGATCATCGACCAAGGCACCCAGTACCCCGGCGGACCACCGCACTGGGGCACCGGCGAAGTCCAGACCTACACCGACGACCCCGCCAACCTCCGCCTGGACGGCCAGGGCCGCCTGCGCATCACACCACTGCGCGACCGTGCCGGCCGGTGGACCTCCGGCCGCATCGAGACCCGCCGCAGCGACTTCCAGCCACCGGAGGGCGGCAAACAACGCATCGAAGCCCGCATCCAACTGCCATCAGTGACCGGGCCCGCCGCCGAGGGATACTGGGCCGCCTTCTGGACACTGGGAGCCCCCTACCGCCAGGGCATCCCCGTACCGGAGGCCGGCGAGTTCGACATCATGGAGAACGCCAACGGCCTCAACCGCGTCTGGGGCGCCCTGCACTGCGGCACACCAGGCGGTCAGCCCTGCAATGAAAGCACGGGCCTGGCCGCCGACACCGCCTGCACCACCTCACCGTGCCCCGGCAACTTCCACACCTACACCCTGGAATGGGACCGCAGCAGCCCCACCGAGTACCTGCGCTGGTACGTCGACGGCAGACTCTTCCACACCGTCAGCTCAACGCAGGTGGACCCGGCCGCCTGGAAGGCCGCCACCAGCCACGGCCACTTCATCCTGCTCAACCTCGCCATCGGCGGCAGCTTCCCCGACGTTCTCGCCGGCCACCACACCCCCACCGCAAGGACCCGGCCCGGCAGCCCCATGCTCGTCGACTTCGTAACCGTCCTCACCACCGCACCGCGCTGACAGCGCCGCGACACCGGCACCCCGGCCCCCGAAGCGGCTCCCACTCGATGCCCGCAGATGTCGCTGTGAGGGGAGTTCGGGAGTCACTCCGGCCGCCACCTCCATGATCAATGCCAGGTCACGCCTCGCATGGACGGACAACGACTCGGATCCTGTTCGTCTGCACGGGCAACGTGCACCGCTCGGTGCTCGCCGAGCGCCTGCTGGCGGCGAGGCTGCCGCCAGGCTCGGCCCTGCGACCGGAGAGCGCCGGAACGGAGGCGTGGCACCGTTCCCCCATGGAGGACACCACCCGGGCGATCCTGGAGGAGCTGGGCGGTGACGGCTCCGGGTTTGGCTCTCGCCCACTCACCGCACAGCTCATGGCTGGAGCTCCGCTGATCCTCGGACTCGCGCGCGAGCACCGGGAGGCGGCCGTGCGTCTCGCGCCGGCGGCGATGCGGCGATGCGGCGATGCTTCACCCTCAAGGAGTTCGTGCGGCTCGCGGAAGGGGGAGGCGCGGAGGGCGGTGGGG
>NZ_JAIGQA010000090.1:0-30469 GCF_019733245.1 Streptomyces sp. WAC04114 | reverse complement strand
CGGTTCGGGGGTCGGCGGCTGGGCCATACCCCCCTCACGTTCGAGGAACGGGCCGGGTGGAGGAGGGGGCGATGGAGCGACTGGGGACGGGCATCGGGTGGCGGCCGGAGATCGCGGACGCCGTGGAGCGGATGCCGGGGATCGACTGGGTCGAGGCGGTGGCCGAGAACCTCTGCCCCGGGCACCTGCCCGACTCGTTGCGGCGGCTGCGCGAGCGCGGCGTCACGGTGGTGCCGCACGGCGTCTCGCTGGGCCTCGGGGGCGCGGACCGGCCCGACGCGGGACGGCTGACCGCGCTGGCCGAACGCGCCGAGACGCTGGGCTCCCCGCTGGTCACCGAGCACATCGCGTTCGTACGGGCGGGTGGGCCGCTGACGGCGTCCCCGCACCTGGAGGCGGGCCATCTGCTGCCCGTCCCGCGGACCCGGGACGCCCTGGACGTCCTGTGCGAGAACGTAAGGATCGCGCAGGACGCGCTGCCGGTGCCGCTGGCCGTCGAGAACATCGCCGCGCTGGTCTGCTGGCCGGGCGAGGAGATGACGGAGGGACAGTTCCTCTACGACCTCGCCGACCGCACAGGCGTCCGCCTCCTCATCGACGTCGCCAACCTGCACACCAACCACGTCAACCGCGGCGAGGACCCGTCCAAGGCCCTCGCGGAGCTCCCGCTGGAGGCCATCGCCTACGTGCATGTCGCGGGGGGTGTCGAACGCGACGGCGTCTGGCACGACAGCCACGCCCACCCGGTTCCGCGGCCGGTCCTGGACATCCTCACGGATCTCGCCTCCCGCGTTTCGCCCCCGGGTGTCCTCCTGGAACGGGACGAGAACTTCCCGGAACCGGCGGAGCTGGAGAACGAGCTGGGCGCGATCCGCCGGGCGCTGGAGGCGGGCGCCGTCGAACGCGTGAAGACGCAGCTCCGCTCGGCCGCCGGCGCGACTGCCGCGCGGCGGACACGGCCCGAGGGCGTCAGGGCCGAGCTGCGCGGGGAGGCGGACGCCGGACGGCAGGAGCGGACCCGCGGCGACGGTGAACTGCTCGGGGCTGCCGCCCTCGCACGGCGTGAGGTGGCCCTGGGTGCCCGCGGCGAGGCGCCGGCCGGAGCGGCACGGCGGGGCGAAGAGACCGGGGCGGCCGGGGCGACACGGGGCGCCTTCGGCCCGCCCCACCCACAGGGCGTCGGCGAGGCCCGGCAGCGGCTCGGACTGGCGCAGGCGGCGCTGCTGTCGGCGCTGGTCGCGGGGACGCCCGTGCCGGAGGGGTTCGATCGGCCGCGGGTCGGTGTGCAGGCGCGGGCGCTCGCGGCCAAGCGGGCGGACGTCGTGGCGAAGGTCGCCCCCGAACTGCCGGTGATCCTCGGGGAGGAGTACCGCACGGCGTTCCTCGGTTACGCCCAGACCCACCCGATGACCGACGGCTACCGGCGCGACGCCCTCACCTTCGCCGAACACCTGCTGTCCACCGGGCGCCCCGGGGACACACGGGCGCGGCGGGAGCTGCGGGAGTGGTGGCTGGAGCGGTCGGGCCCGAAGCCGCGCTCCCGGCGGCCCGTCCACCGGTTCGCCCGTGCCACGCGCCGGGCGCTGTCCCGGCGTTGACGGCCGGGGGGCCCGGATTCCGGGCCCCTCGCTCCTGGTCTCACCCCTGCCCGGGAGGAGGCCCACCGGACATCGAGCCGGTCTTCTTCTCCGGCACGGCGTCGCCCGCTGGGGCGTCGCCACGGCCGTAGTGGTGCGTGGTGAACATGTAGAGCAGGCCCGTCCCCAGCACCACACCGCCGCACAGCAGGACGATCCAGTTCTCCCACCAGGACTTCTCCGGGGAGCGGGCCCAGCAGATGTTGACGATGGCGGCGATGCCGTAGACCAGCGCCGCGATGTTCACCGTGAGTCCCCAGCGGCCCAGGGTGAACTCCCCTGCCGGACGCCAGCCCTTGAGCCGGGCGCGCAGTGCGGCGAGGACCACCATCTGGAACGAGCCGTAGATGCCGAGGATCGCGAACGAGACGATGTTGGTGAGGGCGTCCTCGGAGAGCAGCGAGGCGAAGGCGATGGCCAGCGGCACCGCCGCGGACACGAACAGCGCCCAGCTCGGCACCGCACGGGCGTGGACGAACCGCCGTAGCAGCCGGTGTCCGACGATCATCTCGTCCCGGGCATAGGAGTAGATGAGCCGCCCGGCCGCGGCCTGGAGGCTGATCGTGCAGGACAGGAAGGAGATCAGCACCACGGCCATCACCATCCGCGCCCCGGCCTCGCCCATGGCGTCGTACAGCACGTCGACCACCGGGTCGGTCTGCTCGCCGGAGATGATCGCGTTGTAGTCCGTGACCGACAGCAGCAGCGACATGCAGGTGAACGTGGCCGCGGCGCCGCCGATGTAGATGGTGCGGCGCATCGCGCGGGGGATGACCCGGCCCGGGTGGGCGACCTCCTCGGCGGTGTCGCCGCACGCCTCGAAGCCGTAGTACTGGTAGAGGCCGATGATGGCGGCTGCCAGGAACGCCGGCAGGTAGGAGCCGTCTCCCTCGACGCCGTAGGTGTCGAAGATGACGCCGAGGCCGTGGTGACGGTGGGTGGCCAGCAGGTAGACGCCGACGACGAGGGCGCCGATGAGCTCGCCAGCGAAACCGATGAGCGCCGCCGTCGACAGTGCCTTGGTGCCCATGTAGTTGATGAGGATGGCGACGACGATGAGCACGGCGGTGCACAGCACGGTGGTGTGCACGGTGGCTCGGAAGCCGAAGAGGATGGCGATGTAGGGGCCGGCGCCGTAGGCGACGGAGGTGATGGTCACCAGCAGCGCCCACATGTACACCCAGCCGGTCATCCACGCCCAGCGCTTGCCCCACAGCCGCCGGGCCCAGGGGTAGACACCGCCCGCGATCGGGTACTGGGCGACGATCTCGCCGAAGATCAGCGCGACGAGGAACTGGCCGCAGCCGGCGATCAGGAACGCCCAGATCATCGGCGGTCCGCCGTCGGCGATCGCGATGCCGAAGAGGGTGTAGGTGCCCACCACCGGGGAGAGGTAGGTGAAGCCGAGGGCGAAGTTGGCCCAGGGGCTCATGTCCTTGCGGAACTCGGAGCCCGGCTCCCCCGAGGGGGCGCCGGACGCCGGTGCGGGAGGCTGCGTACCGGTCATCGTCGTGCCCCTCGTTCCGCTTTGATCAGGTCGGCGGCGCGTTCGGCGGCGAGCAGCACGGTCACCATCGGGTTGACGGTGGGCAACGTCGGGAACACCGACGCGTCGACGATCCGCACGCCCTCGAAGCCCCGCAGTCTCAGCTCGGGGTCGCAGACGGCCGCCGGGTCGTCCGCCGCGCCCATCCGGCAGGTGCCGGCCGGGTGGTAGACGGTGTGGGCCGCGCGGCGGCCGTACTCCGACAGGTCGGCGTCGGAGACGACGTCCGGACCGGGTGCGACCTCGCGGACGAGCCAGTCGCGCAGCGGGTCGGTCCTGGCGACCTCGCGGGCGACCTTGAGACCGTCCACGATGGTGCGTTCGTCGTGCCCCTCGGGATCGGTGAAGTACCGGAAGTCCAGGGCGGGATGATCGGCGGGGTTGTTGCTGCGCAGCCACATGCGGCCGGTGGAGCGGGCCCGCGGCACGTTCGGGGTCATGCACACGCCGTGCTGCGGTACGGGGTAACCCAGCCGTTCGGTGTTGACGGTGAACGGCACCTGGTAGAAGTGGAACATCAGGTCGGGGCGCGGCTGGCTCTTGTCGCGGCGCAGGAACAGACCGGCGTCGGAGTCCATCGCGGAGTTGGGCGGCAGCGGCCCCGCGGTCTCCCAGACGATCACGGACTCGGGGTGGTCCAGCAGGTTCTCCCCGACACCGGGCAGGTCGGCCCGTACCGCGATGTCCAGGGCGCGCAGATCGTCGGCCGGGCCGATGCCGGAGAGCAGCAGCAGGCGCGGGGTGTCGATGGCGCCCGCGCACAGCAGGAGTTCACGCTCGGCACGCACGGTGGCGGGTTCGCCGTCGGCGCCCCGGACGGCGACCCGGGTCAGCCGGCCCGACGCGTCGGGGATCACCCGGTGGGCCCAGGTCTCCAGCTTCAGCGTGAGGTTGGGCCGGTCGAGCACCGGGTGGAGGTAGGCGACGGACGCGGACTGGCGCAGGTTGCCCTCCGGCTGGTAGGCCAGCGAGAAGAACCCGGCGCCGTCGGGGAAGGGTTCGGCGTTGAAGTCCTCGATGACGGGGACGCCGAGGGCGCGGGAGGCGGCGGTGACGAAGTCCTTGGCGATGGGATTGCGGTCCGCCTCGGCCACGGGCACGATCCGGGTGAGCAGCCGGTCGCGGTAGGGCAGGATCGTCGCCGGGTCCCAGCCGGAGCAGCCGCGGCTCACCCAGTCGTCGAGGTCCTCCGGCAGCGGCAGGAAGCTGATCAGGGTGTTGTGCGAGGAGCAGCCGCCGAGCACCCGGGCCCGGGAGTGCAGGATGTGCGAGTTGCCGCGCGGCTGCTCGACGGTGGTGTAGCCGTAGTCGAACTCCGAGCCGAGCAGGTTGATCCAGTTGCGCAGGCGCAGGATGCGCTCGTCGCCGACATCGCTGGGGCCGCCCTCGATGACGCAGACGCGGCAGTCGGGGTCCTCGCTCAGCCGGGCGGCGAGCACACATCCGGCGGTGCCGCCGCCGACGATGACGTAGTCGTAGGCGGACTCCTCGCCGTGCGCGGGGATGCTGGCCATGCGGTGCCTTTCTTCGGTGGCGTCGTGAACGGGCGGACGGTGGGGTGCCGGTGGTCAGCCCTTGAACCAGCCGGAGGGGGCGGGGGCGAGGTTCTGGTAGATGTGCTTGGCCTCCTGGTACTCGCGCAGCCCCGTGGGGCCGAGCTCGCGTCCGACGCCGGAGCGGCCGAAGCCGCCCCATTCGGCCTGCGGTACGTAGGGGTGGAAGTCGTTGATCCATACGGTGCCGTGCCGCAGCCGCTGGGCGACGCGCTGGGCGCGGCTCGCGTCGGAGGTCCACAGGCCGCCGGCGAGGCCGTAGCGGGTGTCGTTGGCCAGTTCGACCGCCTCGTCCTCGGTGCGGAAGCGCTCGACGGTGACGACCGGGCCGAAGACCTCCTCCTGGACGATGCGCATGGACCGGTCGCAGTCGGCGAAGATCGTCGGCAGCAGGAAGAAGCCGTGGCTGAGGGCGGGGTCGTCGGGGCGGGTGCCTCCGGTGACGAGCCGGGCGCCCTCCTCCTTGGCGACGGCGATGTAGCCCTCGACCTTCTCGCGGTGCTCGGCGGAGCTGAGCGGGCCGGTCTCGGTGCCCTCCTCCAGACCGTTGCCGAGCCGGATCGCCCGGGCGCGCTCGGCGTAGGCCTCGACGAACCGGTCGTGCAGGGAGTCCTCGACGAGCAGGCGTGAACCGGCCGAGCAGACCTGCCCGGAGTGCAGGAAGGCGGCGTCCAGGGCGTAGTCGACGGCGGCGTCGAAGTCGGCGTCGGCGAAGACGATGTTGGGGTTCTTGCCGCCCAGTTCCAGGGCGATGTTCCGCGGTCCCTCGTCGGCGGCGGCGGCCATGATGGCCCGGCCGGTGTTCAGGCCGCCGGTGAAGGAGACCAGGTCGACATCGGGGTGGCGGGTCAGCGCCGCGCCCACGGTCGCCCCCGAGCCGAGCACGAGGTTGGCCACGCCGGGCGGGGCACCGGCCTCCTCGATGAGCCGGATCATGATGATGGTGGTGAGCGGGGTGATCTCGCTGGGCTTGAGGACGAAGGTGTTGCCGGCGGCCAGCGCCGGAGCGACCTTCCAGGAGGCCTGGAGCAGCGGGTAGTTCCACGGGGCGATGAGCGCGCACACGCCGACCGGCTGGTAGACGACGCGGCTGAGGACGTCCGGGCCGACGTCGACGACCCGGCCGCCGTCCTTGCCCGCGAGTTCGGCGTAGTAGCGGAAGGCGTTGGCCACGTCCTCCACATCGATCCGGGCCTCGGTGAGCGTCTTGCCGGTGTCCAGCGTCTCGGTGCGGGCGATGTCCTCGCGGTCGCGCAGCAGCAGGTCGTGGACGCGCATCAGCAGGTCGGCGCGGCGGCGGGTGGGGGCGCCCGCCCAGTCCTCCTCGGCGAAGGCGCGCCGTGCGGCGCGCACGGCGCGGTCGACGTCGGCGGCGTCGGCCTCGTCGACGCTGGTGACGACCGAGGCGTCGTAGGGGTTGACCACCTCGCGCCGGCCACCGGCCGCCGCCTGTGTCCACTCGCCGTCGATGTACAGCTCGCCCACCGCGGGGCCTCCTTCGCGTCCGGCCGGAGCCCGATCGGCTCGACGGTCAGCAACATGGCCCATCGGGCGGGCGGCGGCCACGGGGCACACCGCCACGACGGCGTCCGGGCGGCCCAGAGGACCCGGGTGGGCTAGTCGCCCGGCCCCGGGCGTGCGCGCGCGAGTGCGCCGGGGCTGACACCCGGATGACGCGCGAGGCATGCCGTGGAGGAATTCTTCCTCATTGCCCCGGTACGTCACTCACCTCGTGTCCCGCATTTGTCCCCGCTCACCCCCGAACCAACCATTCCTCCCCGTACGGCAGTTGACGTAGGCCCAGAAGTAACATGTCAACCCGGCACCCCGAGCGCACTGGCGTACGGTGCCGTATCAGGAGGCACCACCATGCGACCGCGACCCCCCGTCAAGGGCCGAGGCGTCTTCAGCGGCACCGGGCTCATCGTCACGTGCCTGGCCGCGACGCTCGCCGCGCTGGTCGTCCCGCTCTGGTCGTACACGGACCAGCCGGAGACCGCGCCGAACGTGCTGAGCGCGCAGACCCTGCGGACGAGCTACGGCCCGCTGTCCGCGCTCGACCAGGACTTCCTCACCAAGGTCCGGCTGGCCGGGCTGTGGGAGCTGCCCGCGGGGCGGCAGGCGCGGTCGAAGGGGACCACACCGGCCGTCCGGACGGCGGGCCGGCACCTCGTCGAGGGGCACCGGTTCCTGGACGAGCGGGTCCGCGACGTCGCGGACCGGCTCCACCTCGAGCTGCCGGACGAGCCGAACGAGCAGCAGAGGCAGTGGCTGGACCGGCTCGACCGGGCACAGGGCCCCGGGTACGACCGCGAGTTCGCCACCATCCTGCGGCTGGCGCACGGCAAGGTGTTCTCGGTCGTCGCCCAGGTCCGCGCGAGCACCCGCAACTCCCTGGTGCGCGAGCTCGCCGACGACGCCAACACAACCGTCCTCGACCACATCAAGGTCCTGGAGGCCACGGGTTACGTCGACTTCGACGCCGTGGCCCGCGATCTGGCCGGCGACGGCGCTCCCCCGGCCGCCGGCCCGGGGACGGTCGTGCCGCCGCCGTCGTCGCCCTCGCCGGACTACACGCTCCCGCCGCCCGCCTACAGCCCGCCACCGGACTGAAACGGAACGTCACATACCGACAACACTCCGTCCGGATTGTGAACGAGGCATGGTGCTTTCGGGACCGTGTCACATACAAACAACATATGCTCTGGGTTCTTTTCCTGCTGGCGGCCTGGGCCGTGGCCGGCACGGCGTGCACACGCCTGTGCCTGGCCGCCGTGCGCGCGGCGGCCGTGGACGCGGACACCGGCCGGGGGCGTGAACTCACGCTGTACGAGGCCGCGTTCCTCTCCGGCGGCCCCCGGCGGGTCGCCGACGTGACCCTGGTCGCCATGGCCCGCCAGCGCCGGCTGCTCCTGGCCCACACCGGCTGGGCGACGGTCGTCGACCCGCGCGGGCGGGACGAGATGGAGCAGTCGGTGATAGGGGCCATCGGCCCCGAGGGGCAGTCCCGTATCGCGCCGGTGCGGGCCACGGCCGCCGCGGCGGACCCGGTGCGCGGCATCGCCGAGGGGCTGGTGCGCGCGGGCCTCGCGGTGCCCGACAGTGCCCGCACTACGGTCGCCACGGCCGTGCAGCAGGTGCGTGTCGCGGCCGTCGCCGTCCTCGGGCTGGGCGTGGCCGCGCTGCTGACGCCGCTTCCGCCGGACATGCCCCGGCACCTGGTCGCCCTGTGGTTCGCGCTGCCGCTCGCCCTGACCCTGAGCTGCCTGGCGGTCGCCCGGGTCGAGATCCACCCCTACTCACGCTGGGCCTCCCCGGCCGGCCAGCGGCTGCTCGGCACGCTGACCCGCACCGCGGACGGCGCCGCCGACGACCGTACGTACCTCACCTCGGTGGCCGTGCGGGGCGTGCGCGCGATCGGCGAACCGGACCTGCGCGCCGCGTTCACACACCGCGAGTCGCACGACTGACCGACCGGGGGCGCGCGGGGGCATGGGGCCCGACACCGGCCGACGGTGCTTGCCTTCCCCTCCGCCCGAACGAAACATCCCTTTCGTCGCCACCGTGCACCGAAGGGATACCGATGAGAGCCGCCCTCCTCTATTCGGCCGCCGGGTCCTTGCTGCTGAGCGCCCTCACCGGGGCCCCGCACGCCGAGGACCGGACGGGCGCGGCCGAGCGGCGCGGCACCGCCGTCGCCGCCGTGCGCGCGAAGGCGGCCGGCGTCGACTTCGGCCCGTGCCCCGACGCGCAGGACCTGCCGGGCAGCATGCAGTGCGGCACGGTGAGCGTCCCGCTGGACTACGCCCGCCCGGACGGCCGCCAGATCGCACTCTCCGTCAGCAGGGCCCGGGCCACACAGAAGGACCCGCAAAACGACAAGCACAAGGTCCTCCGGCAGGGCGCCCTCGTCCACAACCCGGGCGGTCCCGGTGCCACCGGCCTGTACTTCCCGCTCATCGGCCTGCTCCCCGAGTGGAAGCGGATCGCCGCCGCCTACGACCTCGTCGGCTACGCCCCGCGCGGCGTCGGCCGTTCGGCACCGCTGTCGTGCAAGGACCCGAAACAGTTCTTCACCGGGCCCTCGCCGGCACCGGCCCACCCCACGGAGGCGTACAAGAGGGAGCGCGTCGCCAAGGCCGAGGCGTACGCGCGGGGCTGCGCCGAGCGCAACGGCGACGCGCTGCGGCACTACCACTCACTGAACAACGCCCGCGATCTCGACGTGCTGCGCGCCGCGCTCGGCGAGGAGCGGCTGACCTTCATGGGCTCGTCGTACGGCACCTACTTCGGTGCCCTGTACGCGACGCTGTTCCCCGGGCACGTACGGCGGATGGTGTTCGACTCGGTGGTCCACCCCGGCCCCGAGCGGATCTGGTACCGCAACAACCTCGCCCAGTCGGCGGCCTTCGAGGACCGCTGGCGGGACGTCCGGGAGTGGATCGCCCGGCACGACGACGTGTACGGGCTGGGCGCCACCGAGCGGGAGGTGCTGCGCAGTTACGAGCGGGCGAGCGCGAGGCTGGCCGCCGAGCCGGCGGGCGGGAAGGTCGGTCCGGGGCAGTTGCACGGGGCGTTCCTGCAGGCCGGCTACTACGACGACCAGTGGCCGCACCGCGCGCACGCGCTGTCGGCGTACCTCAAGGGTGACGCCGAGCCGCTGATCGAGCAGATGGAGCAGCACCCGGAAGCGGCCGTCGAGGCGGAGAACTCCCGCGCGGTCTACGTGGCCGTCGAGTGCAACGACGCCCCCTGGCCCACGGACTGGGAGGTGTGGGACCGGGACAACACCCGGCTCGCGCGGGTGGCGCCCTTCGAGACCTGGGACAACGTGTGGACGAACCTGCCGTGCGCCTACTGGCGGGTGCCGCGCCGGCGGCCGCTCGACGTCGGCACCGGGCCGGGCGAGCTGCCGCCGACCCTGATCCTGGCCGCCGAGCGGGACGCCGTCACGCCGTACGACGGCGCCCTCGAACTCCACGACCGTCTGGCGGGCTCGGTGCTGGTGACGGAGCGGGACGCCGGGGCCCACGGACTGGCGGGCGGACCGAACGCCTGCGTCAACGGGCACATGGAGGCGTATCTGCTGGAGGGCCGGCTGCCGGGACGCGGTGCGCAGTGCGCCCCGCACCCCGAGCCGAAGCCGACGGCCCCGGACCGGGCCGGGGCCGGGCGACGGATCCGCTGATCAGGCCAGAGAGGCGACCAGCTCGGCGATGTCCTTGCGGCGGCCCGTGTAGAACGGCACCTCCTCGCGGACGTGCATACGGGCCTCCGAGGCGCGCAGGTGACGCATGAGGTCGACGATGCGGTACAGCTCGTCGGCCTCGAAGGCGAGGATCCACTCGTAGTCGCCGAGGGAGAACGAGGCGACGGTGTTGGCGCGCACGTCCGGGTAGCCGCGGGCCATCTTGCCGTGGTCGGCGAGCATGCGGCGGCGGTCCTCGTCGGGCAGCAGGTACCAGTCGTAGGACCGCACGAAGGGGTAGACGCTCACGTAGTTGCGGGGCGTCTCGTCGGCGAGGAACGCCGGGATGTGCGAGCGGTTGAACTCGGCGGGGCGGTGCAGCGCCATGTTCGACCAGACGGGCTCCAGGGCGCGGCCCAGCTTCGTCCGGCGGAAGAGGTTGTACGCCTCCTGCAGCGCGTCGCTGGTCTCCGCGTGCCACCAGATCATGAGGTCGGCGTCGGCGCGCAGGCCCGAGACGTCGTAGGTGCCGCGGATGGTCACGTCCTTGGCGGCGAGCTGGTCGAACAGCTCCTGGACCTCGTCGGCGTACCCGGCGCGGTCCTCGGGGAGGACGTCCTTCAGCCTGAAGACGGACCAGAGCGTGTAGCGGATGACCTCGTTGAGGTCCTTGGCCAGCTTGCCCTTGTTCGCGATGCGGTCGGGCGCGGCGCTGGAGGCCGTGGTGGAGGCGTCGTCACTCATGCTTCTCATTCTCCCGCTCCGCCGTGCAGGCTCTGCACCGGGTGGGCGGTGAGCTCCTCCACAGCGCCCGTGTCGCCGTGGACCTGGTCCACGGCCGCGTAGGCGCTGGCGATGCAGGCCGGGATGCCGACGCCGTCGTACGGGGCGCCGCAGACGGCGAGGCCGGGGAGCCGGGCGATGTGCTCGCGGATGCGGGCCACGCGCGTGTGGTGGCCGACGGGGTACTGGGGCAGGCCGCCGTCCCAGCGGGTGACGCGGGTCGCGACGGGCGTGGCGGCCAGGCCGGTGGCCGCCTTCAGGTCGTGCCGGGAGACCTCGACCAGCTCGCTGTCGTCGCGCTGGAGGATCTCCGTCTCGCCGTACCGTCCGACGGAGGTGCGCAGGACTACGAGGTCTGGGTTCTCCTCGGCGATCCAGCCCCATTTCTGTGAGGCGAACGTGGACGCCTTGATGGTGCGTCCGTCGACCGGCGGCACGAGGAAGCCGCTGCCGTCGGGCAGGGCCGTCTCGGAGCGGCGGTAGGCGAGGGTGACCAGGGCCATGGAGGCGTACTCGACGGCGTCGAGCTCGGCGGCGGCCCCGGGGGTCTCGGTGCGCAGCAGCCGGGCGGCGACCGGGGCGGGGGCGGCGACGACTACGGCGTCCGCGCGCCACGCGCGCTCGCCGGAGCCGACCTGCCAGCCGCCCTCGGGCGTGCGGCGCAGCTCCGTGACCGGCGTGCGGGTGAGGATCTCGCCCCCGCGTGCCCGGACCGAGTCGGCCACCGCGAGGGGCAGGGTGCCGATGCCGCCCCGGATGCCCATGAACACCGGGCCGGTCTGCCGGGCTCCGGCCGCCTGGGCCTGGAGCTCGCGGACCCCTTCCGTCAGGGAGGTGTGCGTCCGGGCCACCTGGAAGAGCTGCGGGACGGCCGAGCGCATGGAGATGCGGTACGCGTCGCCCGCGTACACCCCGCCCAGCATGGGCTCCAGCAGGCGGTCGACGACCTCGCGGCCGAGACGCTCCGCCACGTACTCCCCCACCGCCACGTCATCGCCGATCTCGGTGCGGGGCAGCTCGGCGTCCCGCTCGATGCGGGCGAGGCCCTCCTCGGAGAGAACACCGGCCAGGGCGGACGCGGTGCCGGGCACGCCCATCACATGCCCCTTGGGGAAGGGGCGCAGGGCGCCGCGGGTCCAGAGCGAGGCCGTGGCGGTCGCGGGGGGCTGCAGGCGGTCGGCGAGGCCCACCGCGCGCGCCAGCGCCACCGCCTCGGGACGGCGGGCGAGCATCGACTCCGCGCCGAGGTCCACGCGGGCGCCCTCGACCTCCCCGGGCAGCAGCTTGCCGCCGACCCGGTCGGAGGCCTCCAGCACGGTCACCCGCGCCCCGCGCTCCAGCAGCCGGTGTGCGGCGGCCAGCCCCGCGATGCCCGCCCCGATGACGACGACCTGCCCTTGAACTTCGCGCATGCCCCCAGCCTCTCAGACCCCACCGACGGCGCCGCCGCGCCCCGGTGTCCGGCACGAGTCCCGACCGTGACCGCATCGGGACCGTCCCGGACCAAACGATCGGCGCCGTCCGGGCGTCGAAGAAGCGTCAGCAGAATCGACCCCGGGGGATGCCCGCATGCGCACACGACGATCCGTACGACGCCCCGCCCCGGCCCCGGCCGCCCTCCTGCTGGCCGCCGCCCTCGCGCTCACGGGGTGCAGCGCCGGCGACGACGCCTCGGGCGGCAGCAACTCCGCCGCCGACCGCGGGGCGGACCACAAGGGCGTCTCGGGCGAGGCCGCCCCCGGCGGCACCGGCAGCGGCGCCAAGGCCACGGCGCCGCCGAAGCTCGCCGCGACCCACATCATCCGCACGGCCTCCCTGACCGTGCGGGTCAAGGACGTCCCGAAGGCCCTGGACCAGGCCCGCACCGGCGTGCAGAACGCGGGCGGCTACGTCGGCGACGAGACCACCACCCGGGACGCCGAGGGCCATGAGCGCACCCGGGTCGTGCTGCGCGTGCCCGTCGAGAAGTACGACGAGGTCCTCGCGGAACTGGAGGGCTCCGGCAAGCTCCTCGACCGCAGCGCGAAGGCCGAGGACGTCACCGACCAGGTCGTGGACGTGGAGAGCCGGATCACCACGCAGCGCGCCAGCGTGGCCCGGATCCGCGAGCTGATGGACCGCGCCACCAAGCTCAGCGACGTGGTGACCCTGGAGGGCGAGCTGAGCACCCGCCAGGCCGACCTGGAGTCGCTGCTGGCCCGGCAGAAGTCCCTGAAGGACCGCACCAGTCTGGCCACCATCACCCTGTCGCTGTCCGAGACCCCGGTGAAGGAGCAGGCCGAGGACGACGACCCGGGCTTCGTGGACGCGCTCGCGGGCGGCTGGAGCGCCTTCCTGACGATGCTGCGCTGGCTCGCCGTCGCCTTCGGCGCCATCCTGCCGTTCGCGGCGGTGGCCGCGCTGATCGTCCTGCTGTGGCTGCGCGTCGTACGCCCCCGCCTGCCGCGCCGCCCCGCGCCCACGGCGACCGCGCTCGGCCCGCTGCCGCAGGCCCGCCCCGCCCCGGAGGCCGCGCAGCCGCCGGCCCCGGGTGAGCGGGACTGAAATGCCCTGCTCCCGTAGCGTGTTCGCATGAACATGAGCCGTACACGGGAGCGACTGGTCGTCATCGGCGCCGACGCCGCGGGCATGTCCGCGGCGTCGCAGGCCCGCCGTCTGAAGGGCCCCGACGAGCTGGAGATCGTGGCGTTCGAACGGGGCCACTTCACGTCGTACTCGGCATGCGGCATCCCCTACTGGGTCGGCGGCGACGTCACCGAACGGGACCGGCTCATCGCCCGCACTCCCGAGGAGCACCGTGCCCGGGACATCGACCTGCGGCTGCGCACCGAGGTCACGGAACTCGACCCCGACGGGCAGCGGGTCCGCACGCATGACCTGGAGACCGGCGAGGAGTCCTGGACGTCGTACGACCGACTCGTGATCGCGACCGGCGCCCGGCCGATCCGGCCGGACATGCCCGGGGTCGACGCGGCCGGGGTGCACGGCGTGCAGACGCTGGACGACGGGCAGGCGCTCCTCGACACGCTGGAGGGCACGCGGGGCCGCCGCGCGGTGGTCGTCGGGGCGGGTTACATCGGCGTGGAGATGGCCGAGGCGCTGATCAAGCGCGGCTACGAGGTGACGGTCGTCAACCGGGGCAGTGAGCCCATGTCTGCCCTCGACCCCGACATGGGCTGCCTGGTGCACGACGCCATGGAGGGCCTGGGCATCACGATGGTGAACGACGCCGAGGTCACGAAGATCCTCACGGGCGAGGACGGCCGTGTGAGGGCGGTGGTCACCGAGGACCGCGAGTTCCCCGCGGACGTCGTCGTGCTCGGCATCGGCGTGCGCCCCGAGACGGCCCTGGCGAAGGCCGCCGGTCTCCCCCTCGGCCCGCACGGCGGCATCCTCACCGACCGCTCGATGCGGGTGCGCGGCCACGAGAACATCTGGTCAGGCGGCGACTGCGTCGAAGTCCTCGACCTGGTCTCGGGCCAGGAGCGGCACATCCCGCTCGGCACCCACGCCAACAAGCACGGCCAGGTCATCGGCACCAACGTCGCCGGCGGCTACGCGACCTTCCCGGGCGTGGTCGGCACGGCGGTCAGCAAGGTCTGCGACCTGGAGATCGCACGCACGGGCCTGCGGGAGAAGGACGCCCACCGGGTGGGCCTGCGCTTCGAGGCGGTCACCATCGAGTCGACCAGCCGCGCGGGCTACTACCCGAACGCCTCCCCCATGACGGTCAAGATGCTCGCCGAGCACGGCACGGGCCGCCTCCTCGGCGTCCAGATCGTCGGCCGGGAGGGCGCGGGCAAGCGCGTCGACGTCGCGGCCGTCGCCCTCACCGCCAACATGACGGTGGAACAGATGACGGCCCTGGACCTCGGCTACGCCCCACCGTTCTCCCCGGTCTGGGACCCGATCCTGGTAGCGGCCCGCAAGGCGGCGGCGAGAGTCCGCGGTTCCATGTGAGAGGCGGCGGATCCATGCCCTCAGGGGCGCGGGGCTGTATCGATGTGCGGCTCCGCCGCGTGGGCGCGAGCGGCCACGACGGACGGCACCCGGCAGCGCCCCCGCACCCTCGACGGCGAAGCCCCTACGCCGTCCCCGCCGTACCGTTGATCCGATCGATCGCCTGCCGCGCCTGCTCCGCCGGCGGCCGCGACGGCAACGACGACACCGACGCCGGCGCGGCCGTCACCGCCGGCGGCTGCTCCCCCGCCGGCTTCGCGTGCGAAGCCACCCGGGTCGACCGCAAGCGGTGGTTCACCGCCTCCTCCAGCGTCACGGGCCGCCGCAACTGCGTGGCCAGCCGCCCCGCCTCCTGGCCCAGGCGGGCCACGTCCTCCCAGGGCAGCCGCACCACCAGCGTCAGCTCCGCCTCGCCGTCGGGCAGTGCGTGCATCGCGGGAGTAACTCGGTCGTTCATCGCCTGTTCCTCACGTCGGCCCCGCGACCCGCCTTCCCCGCGCCGCGGGCGGTTGCCGACACATACGCACGCGCGTACGGCCGCGTTCAACGAACCGGCCGATCGGACCCCGCGTCAGCGCGCGGTCTGCGTGTGCACGTGCTCGACCAGCCGCGTCAGCGCGTCGGGGTCCGTGGACGGCATCACACCGTGGCCGAGGTTGAAGATGTGGCCTTCGAGGTCCTTCGCCGAGTCCAGGACCTCGAGGGTCTTGGCCTCGACGGCCTCCGTCGAGGCGAACAGCACGGTCGGGTCGAGGTTGCCCTGGAGCGCCTTGCCGGGGCCGACCCGGCGGGCGGCCTCGTCCATCGGGACGCGCCAGTCGACGCCGACGACGTCCGCGCCGGCCTCGCCCATGAGGCCCAGCAGCTCGCCGGTGCCGACACCGAAGTGGATGCGCGGCACGCCGTACCCGGCCACGGCATCGAAGACCTTCGCCGACGCGGGCAGCACCGAGCGCCGGTAGTCGACGGGGGCCAGCGCACCCGCCCAGGAGTCGAACAGCTGGACCGCCGAGGCACCCGCCTCGATCTGCACCTTCAGGAACGCGGCGGTGATGTCCGCGAGCCGGTCGAGCAGGTCGGCCCACAGCTCGGGGTCGCCGTACATCATGGCCTTGGCGTTCTCGTACGTGCGGGACGGGCCGCCCTCGACCAGGTAGCTGGCGAGGGTGAAGGGCGCGCCGGCGAAGCCGATGAGGGGCGTGGCGCCGAGCTCGCGGGTGAGCAGGCCGATGGCCTCGGTGACGTAGGAGACGTCCTCGGGCGTGAGGTCGCGCAGCTGGGCGAGGTCCTCGCGGGTACGGATCGGGCGCTCGACGACCGGGCCGACGCCGGGCTTGATGTCGAGGTCGATGCCGATGGCCTTGAGCGGGACGACGATGTCGCTGAAGTAGATCGCCGCGTCCACGCCGTGCCGGCGCACCGGCTGGAGCGTGATCTCGGTGACCAGTTCCGGTCGCATGCAGGACTCGAGCATCGGGATGCCCTCGCGCACCTTGCGGTACTCCGGCAGTGAGCGCCCGGCCTGCCGCATGAACCACACCGGCGTGTGCGGCACGGGCTCGCGCCGGCAGGCCTTGAGGAAGGCGGAGTCGTGCGGGGCGGACGGCTGCTGGACCCGGGGGGCGTCGTTGGCACTCACGGGCCAAGTTTCGCACGCCGTCGGACGGCACTATTCAGCCCCTGTACAGGTGCGGGGTGTCTAGCCCGGCACCCGGGCTCCGGTCCCCGTAATCTTCCCGCATGGCTGCGGCTCAGGGACGACTGTCGGACGGCGCTGGCGGAATGGACGAAGCGAAGGATACCGAGAACGACCGGCGGGAGGCGGACTCCGCCCCGCCGCCCTTCCGGGCCGCTGTCGACGCGCTCAAGGCGGCGCGGCTGCGGCCCCAGATCGAGGTCGAGCCGACGCCCCCGCCGAGGCGGCTGGCTCCTCACAGCTACGCGCTGGAGGCCGCGGTCGTCGACGGCGACCAGGACCTGGCCGACGGCCGGCTGGTGCTGCTGCACGACCCGGCCGGGCACGACGCCTGGCGGGGCACCTTCCGGCTGGTGACACTGGTGCGCGCGGAGCTGGAGCCGGAGATGGCGGCGGACCCGCTGCTGCCGGAGGTGTGCTGGTCCTGGCTGACCGGTGCGCTCCAGGCGCGCGGGCTGACGTACGGGGAGCCGAGCGGCACCGTCACGCGCGCGAGCTCGCACTACTTCGGCGGGCTGTCCGCGCGCCCGGCTGCCTCGCAGATCGAGATCCGTGCGTCGTGGACGCCGCGCGAGGGTCTGGGCGGAGCTCCGGACACGGCCGCGCATCTGGCCGCCTGGTGCGATCTGCTGGCCCAGATCGCGGGGCTGCCCCCGGCCGTCCCCGGGGACGCGTCCGTCGTGACCCTCCCCCAGCGGCGAGGGCCGCAGTCCCGCTGATCGCACCCCCCGATCGCACCCCCTGATCGCCTCGTTGAAACGACATCTGAACGACCTCTGATCGACCCCCGACCGCCCCGCACTGATCGACCTTGTGCGGGGCGGTCAACCATGTCCGGTCGACGATCACACCTGAGTACCCCTCTTGGCCGAATCACTTTGTCGATACGGCCACTTTCGACCGCGTACCGACGCAGACCGAAACCGTCCGGCCTTCGAATGATCGACCGCGTGTCCGAATTGCACGGATTGTTATCACCGAATCGTGATCATTCTCTAAAGGCGGACGGGTTCGGTGCCGAAGACGACTGTGACCTTGAAAGCACGGTTCGTCCCGGCTTCACCCCCGCGAGCCGGCCCCGTCCCGCACCCCAGGAGGCCTGGTGTCCGTTCTCCTCGAGCAGCCCGCAAGCCTGGTCGCCTACCGCCCGAACAAGCCGACCGCCATGGTGGTCGTGGCCGACCCGCGCGTCCGCTCCACCGTCACCCGCCACCTGTGGGCGCTCGGTGTGCGCGACGTCATCGAGGCCTCGTCCATCGCGGAGGCTCGTCCCCGCATCGGCAACCCCCGCGACATCTGTGTCGCCGACGTCCACCTGCCGGACGGCTCCGGCCTCACCCTGCTGTCGGAGACCCGCGCCGCGGGCTGGCCCAACGGGCTCGCCCTCTCCGCCGCCGACGACATCGGCGCCGTGCGCAACGCACTCGCCGGCGGAGTGAAGGGTTACGTCGTCACCGGCACGCGTACCAACGTCGGGCTCCCCACCCGGCCGGGCGCCGCCCCCATCGGCGCCGCCGCCGCGCGACTGCACCGCCGCCCCCCGGGTGCCCCGAGCCACCCGGGCGGCTACCGCGAACTGTCCGGCCGCGAGGTCGAGGTGCTGCGGCTGGTCGCGGAAGGCCAGTCGAACAAGGCGATCGGCGTCTCGATGGGCCTGTCCGCCCTCACCGTCAAGAGCCACCTCGCCCGCATCGCCCGCAAGCTCGGCACGGGCGACCGTGCCGGCATGGTCGCGGTGGCGCTGCGGACCGGGATCATCCACTGACCCGGCCCGCCGTGACCCGCCGTGATCATTCATTCACGTGAACGGGGTCGGCCGTCGGCCCCGTTCACGTCACTCACGGTTCGTGAACCCGCCGCTTCCCCGACATGACTGGTTTGCGACCCTCGAGCGCCCGCCGACGGAACGTTCCGTCGGCGGGCGCTGTCCATACATGGATACCCTTGACAGGTGACCGACGCCCACGACACCGCAGCAGACAGCTCACTGCGCACCACCGGAGGCGCCCCTCCGGACGACGGCGGATCTTCTGCTACGGAGGCGCCGATCCCCCTGCTGGAGCCGCGTGAGGGCATTCCGCCCGTCATCGCGGACGAGACCGCCCTGGCCCGGGTGATCGCCGCCTTCGAGGCGGGGTCCGGGCCCGTCGCCGTCGACGCCGAGCGCGCGTCCGGCTACCGCTACGGGCAGCGCGCCTACCTCGTGCAGCTGCGCCGCGAGGGCGCCGGAACGGCCCTCATCGACCCCGTGGCCTGCCCCGACCTGTCCGCCCTCGGCGACGCCCTGTCCGGCGTCGAGTGGGTGCTGCACGCCGCCACCCAGGACCTGCCGTGCCTGCGCGAGATAGGTATGATGCCGACGCGGCTGTTCGACACGGAGCTGGCCGGGCGGCTCGCCGGGTTCCCCCGGGTCGGCCTCGGCGCGATGGTCGAGAGTGTGCTGGGTTTCGTCCTGGAGAAGGGGCACTCCGCCGTCGACTGGTCGACCCGGCCGCTGCCAGAGCCCTGGCTGCGCTACGCGGCGCTGGACGTCGAGCTGCTCGTCGACCTGCGCGACGCGCTGGAGAAGGAGCTGGACCGGCAGGGCAAGCTGGACTGGGCCCGCCAGGAGTTCGACGCGATCGCCTCGGCTCCGCCGCCCGAGCCCCGCAAGGACCCGTGGCGGCGTACGTCCGGCATGCACAAGGTGCGCCGGCGGCGGCAGCTGGCCGTCGTACGGGAGCTGTGGCAGACCCGGGACCGGATCGCGCAGCGCCGGGACGTGTCGCCGGGCAAGGTGCTCGGGGACGCCGCCATCGTGGAAGCCGCACTGGCGCTTCCGGCCAATGTGCACGCGCTGGCCGCGCTGAACGGTTTCGGCCACCGCGTGGGCAAACGGCAGCTGGAGCAGTGGCAGGCGGCGGTGGACCGGGCGAAGGGGCTGAGCGAGGCGCAGCTGCCGCAGCCCGGGCAGCCGGTGACCGGGCCTCCGCCGCCGCGCGCCTGGGCCGACAAGGACCCCGTCGCCGCGGCGCGGCTGTCCGCGGCCCGGGCCGGGGTGTCGGCGCTGGCCGAGCGGCTGAACATGCCGCAGGAGAATCTGATCACGCCGGACACCGTGCGGCGGGTGTGCTGGGAGCCGCCGGCGGTCGTCGACGCCGAGTCCGTGGCGGCTGCGCTGACAGGTCATGGCGCGCGTCAGTGGCAGGTCGAGCAGGTGACACCGGTGCTGGTGGAGGCACTGTCCGCGAAGGACGCCTGAGAACGGGAGACGCCTGGGGTCCACTGCGCCGCCTCGGTAGGGGCCGTACGAGCGTGCGGGCCGTATTGGGCTGCTCGCGCAGTTCCCCGCGTCCCTGAAAGGCAGGGCGCTGCCCTCACGGCGATGTGACCTTCGCCGCTCCGCCTGTCAGGGGTGTGCAGCTACGTTACCCACAAGTAGCATGGGCCTGAGCGCGCGCTCAGCGCATCGCAGCAGCAATGCAGATCCTGACCCTGGAGGAGAGCCATCGTGCCTCGTACCGTCAGGGACGTCGTCTTCGTCGACGGCGTCCGCACCCCGTTCGGCAAGGCGGGCCCGAAGGGCATCTACCACGAGACCCGTGCCGACGACCTCGTCGTGAAGGCGATCCGGGAGCTGCTGCGCCGCAACCCCGGACTCGACCCGAAGAAGATCGACGAGGTCGCCATCGCCGCGACCACGCAGATCGGTGACCAGGGCCTGACCATCGGCCGCACCGCCGGGATCCTCGCGGGTCTGCCGCAGTCCGTGCCGGGCTACTCCATCGACCGCATGTGCGCCGGCGCCCTGACCGCCGTCACCTCGGTCGCCGGATCCGTCGCCTTCGGCGCCTACGACATCGCCATCGCGGGCGGTGTCGAGCACATGGGCCGCCACCCCATGGGCGAGGGCGTGGACCCGAACCCCCGGTTCGTCTCCGAGAAGCTGGTCGACGAGTCGGCCCTGTTCATGGGCATGACCGCGGAGAACCTGCACGACCGCTACCCGCAGATCACCAAGCAGCGCGCCGACGAGTACGCCGTGCGCTCCCAGGAGAAGGCCGCCAAGGCGTACGCCAACGGCAAGATCCAGGCCGACCTGGTGCCGGTCTCGGTCCGCCGCACCTCCCCCGAGGCCGGTGAGACGGGCTGGGGCCTGGTCACCGCCGACGAGCCGATGCGCCCGGGCACGACCCTGGAGAACCTCTCGGGTCTGAAGACCCCGTTCCGTGTGCACGGCCGGGTCACCGCCGGTAACGCGGCCGGTCTGAACGACGGCGCCACCGCCTCGCTCATCGCCTCCGAGGACTTCGCGCGCGAGCACGACCTCCCCGTGAAGATGCGCCTGGTCTCCTACTCGTTCGCGGGCGTGGAGCCGGAGGTCATGGGCTACGGCCCGATCCCGGCCACGGAGAAGGCGCTGGCCCAGGCGGGCCTGTCGATCTCCGACATCGGCCTGTTCGAGATCAACGAGGCCTTCGCCGTCCAGGTCCTGGCCTTCCTGGACCACTACGGCATCGCCGACGACGACGAGCGCG
The DNA here is from genome assembly GCF_019733245.1 of Streptomyces sp. WAC04114. Taxonomy (NCBI): domain Bacteria; kingdom Bacillati; phylum Actinomycetota; class Actinomycetes; order Kitasatosporales; family Streptomycetaceae; genus Streptomyces; species Streptomyces sp. WAC04114. The sequence goes on along the minus strand of NZ_JAIGQA010000090.1, from coordinate 9,589 downwards.
TCAACCAGTACGGCGGCGCCATCGCCTTCGGCCACCCGCTGGCCTCCTCCGGCGTCCGTCTGATGACGCAGCTGGCCCGCCAGTTCGAGGAGCAGCCGCACGTCCGCTACGGCCTGACCACCATGTGCGTCGGCTTCGGCATGGGCGCGACGGTCATCTGGGAGAACCCGCACTTCGAGGGGGACAAGTGAGCACCACCGCCGAGCTTCTCAAGCAGGCTTCCGAGCTGTTCCCGGACGAGGTCGTCACGAGTGCGCACGTACGCCACTTCGACCTCCCCCTCGATGCCGGGCGCTTCGCCCTGATCACCCTGGACAACGGCCACGACCACACCAAGCCGACCACCTTCGGCCCGGCCTCGCTGGCGAACCTCAACGCCGCGATCGACCAGGTCGAGAAGGAGGCGGCGGACGGCGAGATCGTCGGCGTCGGCCTCACCGGCAAGCCGTTCATCTTCGCGGTCGGCGCCGACCTCAAGGGCGTGGAGATCCTCAAGGAGTACGAGCACGCCCTCGCCATCGGCAAGGGCGGCCACGAGGTCTTCAAGCGGCTGTCGAAGCTGGCCGTGCCGACCTTCGCGTACTACAACGGTGCCGCGATGGGCGGCGGTGTCGAGGTCGGTCTGCACTGCACCTACCGCACCGTCTCCGCGGCCGTGCCGGCGTTCTCGCTGCCCGAGGTCTTCCTCGGTCTGGTCCCGGGCTGGGGCGGCTGCGCCCTGCTGCCGAACCTGATCGGCCCCGAGAAGGCCGTCTCGGTGATCATCGAGAACAGCCTCAACCAGAACAAGCAGCTCAAGGGCAAGCAGGTCTTCGAGCTCGGGATCGCCGACGCGATCTTCGAGGGCGCGGACTTCCTGGAGCAGTCGCTGATCTGGACCGCGGCCGTCCTCAAAGGCGAGCTGGAGATCGAGCGCCCGGTCATCGACCGCGGCGAGGCCTGGGACCAGGCCGTCGCCAAGGGCCGCTTCATCGCGGACTCCAAGGTGCACGGCGCCGCCCCGGCCGCCTACCGCGCCCTGGACATCATCGCCGCCGCCAAGAACGGCGACCTGCAGCAGGGCTACGACGCCGAGGACAAGGCCCTCGCCGACCTCATCATGGGCGGTGAACTGCGCTCCGGCATCTACGCGTTCAACCTGGTGCAGAAGCGCGGCAAGCGCCCGGCCGGCGCCCCGGACAAGAGCCTGGCCCGCCCGGTCACCAAGGTCGGTGTCGTCGGCGCCGGTCTGATGGCCAGCCAGCTCGCGCTGCTGTTCCTGCGCCGCCTGGAGGTGCCGGTCGTGCTGACCGACATCGACCAGGAGCGCGTCGACAAGGGTGTGGGCTACGTCCACGCCGAGATCGACAAGCTGCTCGGCAAGGGCCGTATCAACCAGGACAAGGCCAACCGCCTCAAGGCGCTGGTGTCCGGTGTGCTGGACAAGGCCGAGGGCTTCGCGGACGCGGACTTCGTCATCGAGGCCGTGTTCGAGGAGATCGGCGTCAAGCAGCAGGTGTTCGCGGAGGTCGAGGCCGTCGCCCCGGCGCACGCCATCTTCGCCACCAACACCTCCTCGCTGTCGGTCTCCGAGATGGCGTCGAAGCTCAAGAACCCCGAGCGGGTCGTGGGCTTCCACTTCTTCAACCCGGTCGCGGTCCTCCCGCTGCTGGAGATCGTGCGCGGCGAGAAGACCGACGACGCCTCGCTGGCCACGGCCTTCGCCGTCGCCAAGAAGCTGAAGAAGACCGCGGTCCTCACCAAGGACGCCCCGGCGTTCGTCGTGAACCGCATCCTCACCCGCTTCATGGGCGAGATCCAGAACGTCATCGACGAGGGCACCCCGGTCGAGGTCGCCGAGAAGGCCGTCGAGCCGCTCGGTCTGCCGATGTCCCCGCTGGTGCTGCTGGAGCTGGTCGGCCCGGCGATCGGTCTGCACGTCTCGGAGACCCTCAACCGGGCCTTCCCGGACCGCTTCACGGTCTCCCCGAACCTCGCGGCCGTCGTCAAGGCGGGCAAGCGCGGCTTCTACGTCTACGACTCCGGCAAGCCGGAACTGGACCCCGAGGTCGCCGCGCTGCTGAAGCAGGGCGACACCGTCCTGACGGAGGAGCAGGTCCGCGACCGCGTGCTCGACGCGGTGGCGCAGGAGATCGGCATCATGCTCGACGAGGGCGTCGTCGCCGAGGCGCAGGACATCGACCTCTGCCTCATCACGGGCGCCGGCTGGCCCTTCCACCTGGGCGGCATCACGCCGTACCTGGACCGCGAGGGTGTCTCCGAGCGCGTGAACGGCAAGCGGTTCCTCGCGCAGGGCGTCGCGAGCGTCCCGGCGTAACGCGTAACCCCTGAGGGGGGTGGGGCGTACGGTAACAATCCGTGCACCCGCCCCCCTTTCCGCATGCCGCCACAGATAAGATCCTCACACAATCCGACCATTGTTTACCTGACTCTGACGGTCTCCACCCCAGACCGCCGGGTGTCCTCGAAGGAGTCCTGCGTGGCGTCCCCTCGTCGCCGAACACCCCGACGCCGGGTCTGGCCCAAGATCAGGCTCCTGCTCCTCGTGGCGGTGGTCGCCGCGGGCGGCACGGCGCTGTATCCCGTGTGGAAGGCGGCGAACCCGGATCCGCCCGAGCTGAAGATCCGCTACCGGACCGACACCCCGGCGACGGCGACCGCGGCCAAGCCGTCGTTCGAAATCTTCAACGACACGGACAAGGCAGTGCCGTTGAGCGATGTGACGCTCCGGTACTGGTTCACCGCCGACAACGGCGCCTCGTACGCCTTCAACTGCGTCAACGTCGTCTTCGGCTGCTCGAACGTGGCCGGGCGGATCGTCGCGATGGACAAGGCCACCGACACCGCCGACCACTATCTGGAGGTCCGGTTCACGGCCGCCGCGGGCAGCCTGAAGCCCGGCGCCAACAGCAAGGGCATCGACCTCCAGCTGTTCCGCACCGACCACAAGAAGCTGAAGCAGTCCGACGACCGCTCCTTCGACGCGGAGATGACCAGCTACAAGGAGGCGGAGAAGGTCACCGCCTACAAGCGGGGCGTCCTCGCCTGGGGTGAGGAGCCGGACGGCACCAAGGCGAGCGACGACAAGAAGGCCGCGGCGAAGGCTGCGGCGCCCTCCCCCGTCCCGGCCCCTCCGGCCGGGGTGCTGTTCGACGACTTCAACTACCAGGGCCCCAAGGACCCGGCCCTGTTCAAGCACGGCTGGCTGGTCCGCACCAGCAAGGGCGGCCCGGGCGTCGAGAGCACCTGGTCCGCGAGCGGCGTCAGCTTCCCCACCGCCGAGGGCTCCCACGCCGACGGCCAGGTGCTCAACCTGCGGGCGAGCACGGACGGCACCAAGGCCGGGACGAAGCAGGCGAGCCTCGGCACCGCCGCGAGCAAGTTCCGCGACGGCACCTACGCCGCCCGGATCCACTTCAGCGACGAGCCGACCACCGGGGACTCCGGCGACCACGTCAACCAGACCTTCTACACCATCGGCGGCAAGGGCTCGAAGTACAGCGAGCTGGACAACGAGTACATGCCGAACGGCGGCTGGGGCCGGCCCGGCCCCAAGCTCGACACCGTGACCTGGTTCGACCACAAGACGAACGACCGGGTCTACGAGACCACCAACAAGAGCCTCGACACCTGGCACACCGTGCTGATCCGGGTGAAGGACGGCGTCGTGGCCTACTGGCTCGACGGCAAGAAGCTCTTCCTCAGCAACGGCAAGTACGCCCCGCGCGCGGACATGTCCGTGAACTTCAACCACTGGTTCATCGATCTGCCGTTCAAGGGCGAACGCGCCTGGGACATGAAGGTGGACTGGCTCTACTACAACGCGAACGACACCCTCTCGGCGAAACAGGTGCAGTCCGCTGTCGACGGCTTCACCGACGAGGGCATGAACTACTTCGACACGGTTCGGGAGTCCCGGTGAGGAAAAGGCGGTCCGGCGCCCACAGGCACGCTGCGGAGGCAACGGAGGACAAGCCGGTGGTGAGCAGGCGCTCCGCGCTGCTGATGGGCGGTACGGGAGGCGTCGCCATGGCCGGCGGCGGTGCGTGGCTGGGCAAGGTGGTGGCGCAGCCCGCGGCCGCCCCGGCCGCCGCGGGTGGCATCGGAGGCCTCACCACGCCTCCCCTCTACGCCCCCTCCGGCCGCCGCCCCAAGTACCGCCGGGCCACGTGGTCCCAGCAGTTCCAGTCCGGCCACGGCTGGACGCCCGGCGGCGCCGGTACCACGTCGGCGGAGGCGAACGACAAGTCGGTCTTCGTGCGTGGCACCCAGTCGGTCCGGGTGACCACCAACGGCAGCGGCAAGCAGTCCTACGTCCGCAAGACCGGCATGACCGCGATGAGCATGACCGGCAAGATGATCCGGCTGGTCTTCCGCGTCGACGACGTGACGAACCTGTCCAAGCTCGTCTTCTACCTGGGCAGCGGTTCCCTCGCGAACCACTTCGCCTGGACGCACCACGTCCACTCCAAGACGTCCGCGAACTATGTGCAGTCCGGGGAGTGGGTGACCGTCCACCTCCAGTGGGCGGACGTGGGCGCGGCGGCCGGCACGTACTCCATCGGCGCCGACGGCAAGCCGTCCACGAAGACCGGCTTCACCGACATGTCGTTCGCCGTGTACGACAACGCGGGCGGTCCGGTGACCTACCGGCTGCAGGCCGTCGAGCTGATACCGGACACCGTCTCGGTCTTCCCCAAGGGCGTCGTCTCCATCACCTTCGACGACTCCCACAAGTCCGTCCACGACCTGGCCCGGCCGGTCATGGACCGTTTCGGCTTCCCCGGCACGGTCTACAACATCGCCGACGCCATCGGTACGGGCAACTTCCTGACGCTCGACCAGATGCGGTCGATGCAGGACTTCTCCGGCTGGGAGATGGGGGGCCACTCGTACGCGAACGCCGTCCACACGGCCAGCTACCCCAAGCTCACCGCCGAGCAGGCCGACGACGACTTCCGCAAGCTGCGCGAGTGGCTGGTGTCCAACGGCTTCACCAGCGAGCACTTCGCCTATCCGCACGGCGCGTTCCAGAAGACCTCCGACGGGGTCCCGGTCGACCAGATCGCGAGCCGGCACTTCACCACGGCCCGGTCGATCATCTCCGAGACGATCGAGTCGTTCGCGCCGGCGATGCCGTACCGCCTCAAGGCGCTGACGGGCATCAACGACGGCACGGGGATCGGCGGCACGGCCCTGTCGAAGCTGACGGGCGCGGGCGGCCGGCTCGACCGGTGCGTGGGCAGCGGCGACTGGCTGATCCTCTGCCTGCACAAGGTCACCGAAGGCGCCCCGGCCACGAGCACCGAGATCGGCAAGGCGGGTCTGGAGACGCTGATGAAGGCGATCGACGACCGTGACATCCCGGTGCTGACGGTCGAGGAGGCCATGGCCTCCTACACCTGAGGCCCGGGCGTCCGGCCCGGACGCACAAGAGAGGGGCGGCCCCCCGGCCGCCCCTCTCTTCGTTCTCCTGCGGCTCTACCAGCCGCCCTGCCCGTAGCCCGGGCCCTGCCCCTGTCCCTGCTGCCACGACGGGTCCTGGGGCGGATATCCGCCCTGCTGCGGGCCGTTGCCCTGGCCCGGGTACTGCTGCTGGTACGGGTCGGGGTGCCCGGGGTGCCCGCCCTGCCAGTGCGGCTGCCCGGCCGGTGCCGGCGCCCCCCAGCTGACCCGCTGCTGCGGAACGGCGGCATGCTGCTCCTCGTCGTAGCCGGGGATCGGCTGCGGCTGGGAGGGGATGCCGCCCGTCGGGCGGGGCCGGGTGCGCAGCGCCACGCCTTCCAGACGCATCAACTGGAGCGTCTCGGTGACCTTCTTGTCGGAGTACGGGTCCTCTTCCTCGAAGATCTCCGTCACATCGCTCTCGTGGTCCCCGGCCACGGACACCTCGACACCGCCCTGGCGAGTGCCCCAACTGCCCTTGTGGAGGGTGAACAGGGCGTAGAACCGCAGCGGGGTCAGCAGCGTCAGCTGGATCACGCCGTAGATCGGCGCGAGCAGGAACATGCCGAAGCGCTTGATGAAGCCCATGCCGCGCCGCGGGAAGTCCAGGTAGCGCACATTGCGCAGGTAGCCCATCAGCACCATGAAGACCAGGTAGTCGCCGATGTGGTTGACGAACTGCTGGGGCTTCATGATGGGCAGGATGACCATCGAATAGAACATCGCCGAGCCGAAGACCAGCCACAGGGCGAGTTCCATGCAGGTCAGCCAGAAGGCCGGCCGGTACTTCTTCTGGTGGCGGAACGCCCAGAGCGACTCGCGGAAGAAGGACTTGTTCCAGCGCACCTGCTGGCGCAGGAAGTGCGGCAGCTTCTCGGGGACGGCCGTGTAGCCGACGGCGGTCTCCTGGAAGACGACCTGGCCCTCCATCAGGCAGTAGTTGGTCATGCGGCGGTCGTCACCGAAGACGGCCGGCTTGCCCAGGAACTGCTGGTTGAGGAAGTCCGGCAGGTACTTGCGCACCAGCGTGCCGCGGTACGCGGAGAGCGCGCCGCAGCAGCACAGCACCGACTTCAGCCGCGAGTAGGCGGCCCGCTCGAACAGGAACGAGTTGCCGTAGCGCAGGTCCTGGAGGCGGGTGAAGATGTTGCTGTCGTGGTTGAGCGCCAGCACCATGCCGGTGGAGGCCATGATCTTCTCGTCGGCCAGCGGCAGCAGCAGCTCGCGCACGGTGTCCCGGGACAGCACGGTGTCCGAGTCGACGCACAGGAAGATGTCGGAGTACGGCGCCGCCTCGAAGCCCAGCGCCAGCGCCTCGCGCTTGCCCTTGTTCTCGGGCTGGACGCTGACGGTGTACTTGACGCCCTTCGCCTCGAACTCCCGGCGCATCTTCTTCGCGGCCCTGATGCCGGAGTCGTTGGCGCTGGCGTCGTCGATGATGTGGATCTCGTTCGGCAGGCGGCTCTGCGCGAGAAGGCTGCGCATGCCCTGCTCGAACATCACCGGGTCCTCGTTGTAGATCGGGATGACCGCGGTGACCCAGGCATTCTCCAGGTACTCCAGCTCCTCCCGCCCGGCCTTGGCGGGACGGTAGAAGAGGGCGCCGAACATCTTCAGGGCGAGCAGGCCCATGGCACCCATGGAGTACAGGTGCAGGGAGCCGGCGTCGAGCCGGGTGGCGATCAGCGCGGCGAGACCCAGGAAGACGAAGTACGAAACCTTCAGGTGCCGCCGCTTGCGGTGGGCCCGACGGCCACCGGAGTCGACGGCTCCCGGTATGTACGTATCGTCGGCAGTCACAGCTTGACCACCCGCGGGTGGTCGGCGGATTTGCCCCGGGTGTCGAAGAGCGCCCGGGCACGGTCGGCCAGCTCGTCGAGGTCTATCTCGCGGTGCGGCTGGAGCAGGATCGTCAGGTCGGCGGCCTCGGCGGCAGCGAGGTAGTCCTCGGCCCGCTCGACGGGCGCACCGGCGACGCGCCAGTCCTCGACCCGCGGGTCGAAGTAGGCGAGCTCGGCACCGCGGGCGAGGAGGTTCTCCGCGACGGCCAGGGCCGGGCTCTCGCGCTGGTCGGAGATGTCCGGCTTGTAGGTCACGCCGAGCAGCAGGACCCGGGAGCCGCGCACGGCCTTGCCCTGGTCGTTGAGCAGATCGGCGGCCCGGTTCACCACGTGCACGGGCATGCGCTGGTTGATCTCCTGCGCCAGCTCCACGAACCGGAACGGGATGCCCAGCGAACGCACCTTGTACGAGAGGTAGTTGGGGTCGATCGGGATGCAGTGCCCGCCGACGCCCGGGCCGGGGTAGAACGGCGCGAACCCGAACGGCTTCGTGGAAGCACACCGGATGGCGTCCCACAGATCGACGCCGATCTCGCGGCAGAACATCGACATCTCGTTGACGAGCGCGATGTTGACGTGCCGGTACGTGTTCTCCAGCAGCTTGGCCATCTCGGCCTCGCGGGTGCCCTTGGCCTCGACGACCCGGTTCACGAACCGCTCGTAGAGGGCGCGGGCGGCCTTGGTGCAGTCGGCCGTGATGCCGCCGACGACCTTGGGGGTGTTCTCCAGGCCGAAGGAGGGGTTGCCCGGGTCGATGCGCTCGGGCGAGAAGGCGAGGTGGAAATCGACGCCGACGCGCAGGCCCCCGGCCTCCAGACGCGGCCGGACGACCTCGTCGGTCGTACCCGGGTACGTCGTCGACTCCAGGACCACGAGCGTGCCGGCGGTGAGGTGCGCGGCGATGTCATCGACGGCGGCGTGCACCGCGCCGAGGTCCGGGGCGCCGTGCTCGGTGAGCGGCGTGGGCACGCACACCACGACCGCTGCGGCGTCGGCGATCACGTCGGCCCGGTCGACGGCCTCGAAGCCCTGCTCGCGCATGGCGCGCACCTCGGCGTCGGAGATGTCGTCGACATGCGAACGGCCGGCGTTCAGTCCCTCGACCACCCGTCGGCTGCGGTCGAGACCGACCACCTTCAGGCCCGCGGCCGCGGCGGACCTGGCCAACGGCAGCCCCACGTAACCGAGTCCGACAACGACAAGATCCACCGTGGAGGATCTGCTCACGAATTCATCCCCAACCCCGTTGCCACGGCGTCGGCCAGACGCAGCAGCAACCGGCCCCCCGAGCAAAATCGAACAAGTCCGAGGAGGTTAACAAGACCTTCACTTTATGACCATGTTCACCCAAGGTGCGCCTTGTCACGTACACATCTGTACAACCCTTGACACATCTCATGTGTCTGGTGCGTCAAGAGCCTCAAGATGAAGGGATCAGTTCCGCTTCTTGAAGGCGGTCAGATCTCCCGCCATGCCTCCAGCGCGAGCCCGGGCTCGTCCTTGCGGCGGGTGAGCCGTACGGTCCCGGTCGACGGCGAGAGGGAGGCGGCGACGACCTCGTCGTGCTCGTCGAGCGCCACCGACACCACGGCGTCGGCGGGCAGCGGGGGCCCGGACTCGGTCCACCAGGCACCGGCCGGCTCCTGCTCGGTCGGATACGCGGCGAAGGCGACCCTGCCGCTCGCCGAGCGCTGCGCGAGCACGGTGCAGTCGTGCCCCTCGATGACACACCGCACGGCGGAGACCGGCCCCGGCCCGGCCGCCGCCAGCAGGGTCACCGGCTTCTCACCGGGACGCCAGGCGCACAGGTCTCCGGACAGGTTCGTGAAGAAGAGGGTGGTGCGCTCGGCGGACGTGGCGAGCGCGCGCAGAGTCCCCGGACGGACGGGCGCGTCCACGCCCTCGGCTTGCACCGGCTTCTTCCCGTCCCCCTCCTGCCGCCAGCGCAGGATCCCGCCGGGCACGCAGGCGTACGCCTCCACGAGCCCGGACTCCCCGGCCACGGCGGTCAACTCCCCCTCGACGTCATGCCCTCCGAGGTCCAGCCAGCCGCCCCAGCCGCCCTTGACCTTCTGGTTGCGCAGGCTCACCCCGCCGCCCTTGTTCCGGACGAAGACGTAGCCGCGCCCCGCGCCGTCGACGGCGACCGCCGGTGGGCCCGTCCGGTCGCCCTTCTGGTCCGGGTGCCCGATGGGGACCCAGTCCAGGGGCGCGAGCCCGGGGCGGAAGTGCGTGGTGTGCACGAGCCCCGACTCCCCCGGCACGGTGGGCCGCCAGGCGGCCAGGTGCGCGTACCCGTCGGT
>NZ_JAIGQA010000008.1:0-96170 GCF_019733245.1 Streptomyces sp. WAC04114 | reverse complement strand
CCCCGGCCCTCCCCCTCTGGCCGGCCGCGGCCGTCCTGCTCGGCCTGCTGCCCGCGTTCGTCGCCCCCGATCCCAAGGAGCCGTCGTGATTCGCTTCGAGGATGTCTCCGTGACGTACGACGGGGCTCCCGGACCCACCGTCCGGGGCATCGACTTCGAGGTCCCGGAAGGCGAACTCGTCCTGCTGGCAGGTCCGTCCGGCGTCGGCAAGTCCACGGTCCTGGGCGCGGTCAGCGGGCTCGTCCCGCACTTCACCGGCGGCACCCTGCGCGGCCGGGTCACGGTCGCCGGCCGCGACACCCGCACCCACAAGCCGCGCGAGCTGGCAGACGTGGTGGGCACGGTCGGCCAGGACCCGCTCTCCCATTTCGTCACCGACACCGTCGAGGACGAACTGGCCTACGGCATGGAGTCACTGGGCCTCGCCCCGGACGTGATGCGCCGCCGCGTCGAGGAGACGCTGGACCTGCTCGGCATGGCCGGCCTGCGCGACCGGCCGATCGCCACGCTCTCCGGCGGCCAGCAGCAGCGCGTCGCGATCGGCTCGGTCCTCACCCCGCACCCGAGCGTCCTCGTCCTGGACGAGCCGACCTCCGCGCTGGACCCGGCGGCCGCCGAGGAGGTGCTGGCGGTCCTCCAGCGCCTCGTCCACGACCTCGGCACGACCGTCCTCATGGCCGAACACCGCCTGGAACGCGTCATCCAGTACGCCGACCAGGTCGTCCTGCTCCCCTCCCCCGGCGCACCCCCGATCCTGGGCGACCCGGCCGAAGTGATGGCCGTGTCCCCGGTGTACCCCCCGGTGGTGGCCCTGGGCCGCCTGGCGGGCTGGACCCCCTTGCCCCTGACGGTCCGCGACGCCCGCCGCAGGGCAGCGGATCTCAAGCAACGGCTGGAGCACGTCCCTCAGGGGCGCGGGGAACTGCGCGATCAACCACATGCGGCCCGCACCCGCAAACGACCCGCACAACCCACCCCAGAAGGCGCCGCCCACATCCAGGCCCTCTCGGTCACCCGCGCCCGCATCCAAGCCCTGCACGACATCACCCTCACGATCACCCCCGGCGAAACCATCGCCCTCATGGGCAGAAACGGCGCCGGAAAATCCACCCTGCTCAACTCCCTCGTAGGCCTCGTCAAGCCCAGCTCCGGAACCGTCCGAGTCGGCGAAGCCACCCCCCACCGCACCCCTCCGAAGGACCTCGTCCGCAAGGTCGGCCTCGTCCCCCAGGAACCCCGCGACCTGCTCTACGCCGACACCGTCGCCGCCGAGTGCGCGGCGGCCGACCAGGACGCCGGCGCCGACCCCGGCACCTGCCGGGCCCTGGTCACCGAGCTGCTGCCCGGCGTCACCGACGACACCCACCCCCGGGACCTCTCGGAAGGGCAGCGGCTGGCGCTCGCCCTGGCCGTCGTGCTGACGGCCCGGCCCCCGCTGCTCCTGCTGGACGAGCCGACCCGGGGCCTGGACTACGCGGCAAAGGCCCGCCTGGTCACGGTGCTGCGCGCGCTGGCCGCCGAGGGGCACGCCATCGTCCTGGCCACGCACGACGTGGAGCTCGCGGCCGAGCTCGCCCACCGGGTGGTGCTGCTGGCCGAGGGCGAGGTGATCGCGGACGGCCCGACGGCGGACGTCGTCGTCTCCTCGCCGTCCTTCGCCCCGCAGGTCACCAAGATCCTGGCGCCCCAGCACTGGCTCACGGTCGCCCAGGTCCGCGCGGCACTGGAGGAGACCGGCCGATGAGTCTCCAGGCGACCACCCGCCCGCCCGCGCAGCGCCAGGCCCGGGCCGTCCGGCTCGGCCCCCGCTCCGTCGCCGCGCTGACCCTGGTCAGCGCGGTGGGGGTGGCCGGTTTCGGCTGGCCCTTCCTCGCCCCGCCCACCTCGCGGATCGGCGCGCACGCGCAGGACGCGCCCTGGCTCTTCGCGGGCGTGCTGGTGCTGCTCGTGGCGGTCGTGGCCGCGGCGATCTCGGAGTCCGGTCTGGGCCCGAAGGCGGTCGCGATGCTCGGCGTGCTGGCCGCCACGGGAGCGGCGCTGCGGCCGATCGGCGCCGGGACGGCCGGTATCGAGCCGATGTTCTTCCTGATGGTGCTGAGCGGCCGGGTGCTCGGCCCGGGCTTCGGGTTCGTCCTCGGCTCGGTGACGATGTTCGCGTCCGCGCTGCTCACGGGCGGGGTCGGGCCGTGGCTGCCGTTCCAGATGCTGGCGATGGGCTGGTTCGCGATGGGCGCGGGCCTGCTGCCAGGCCCGGACCGGCTGCGCGGCCGGGGCGAACTCGCGATGCTGTCCGGCTACGGCTTCCTCGCCGCGTTCGCGTACGGCACGGTGATGAACATGGCCGGCTGGCCCTTCATGAGCGCCCTCGCCTCGAACGTGGCCTTCGACCCGCAGGCGCCGCTCGCCTCGAACCTGGCCCGTTTCGTCGCGTACTGCCTGGCCACGTCGCTGGGCTGGGACCTGGGCCGGGCCGTCGTCACGGTCGTCCTGACGCTCACCCTCGGCCCGGCGGTGCTCCGGGCGCTGCGCCGGGCCACGCGCCGGGCGGCCTTCGAGACGCCGGTCACGTTCGAGGCGCCCCGGCAGTGAAGCGCCCCACATGACCCGGGTCACCTACGAAGCGAGGCCGTGGAGGGCGCACCAGGTCCCAGCCGGAACCTTCGTCCCGGATACGACGACTCATAGCAGGGGGGACATTGCGGACAGCCGCAGGAGCTGTTCCTCTGGACCGAAGGCGGCGGCCCCCTGATCCCCGGGGCCGTCGCCTTTTCCACTTGTGATCGGCCTGAAGCTCCGCGTCCGGGTCCGGACATGGCCGGGCGCGGACCCCGGGATGCGTTGTTCGGGCGGGGGTCCGCACGGAAGTCTCCTTGTCTGTGACCAGTGCAGAGGTTGGAGAGGCCATGCGTTCCCCGCTCATACGTTCCTTCTCGCAGCTCGACTCCCTGGACCCGGACCGCCCCGTGGTGACACTGTTCAGCGGGGGGCTCGACAGTTCGTATCTGCTGCTGCGGCTGCGACGGATGGGCATCCGCGAGGTGCACGCCGTGAGCGTCGACATCGGCGAGGACGAGTCCAGTACCTACAAACGCCAGGTCGCCGATGCGCTCGGCGCGACGATCCACATCCTCGACCGGCGGGCCGAGTTCGCCGAAGCGTACGTCGCTCCCGCGATCGCTGCCCAGGCCGTGTACCTCGGGATCCACCCCGTCAGCTCCACGCTGAGCCGTCCGCTGATAGCCCACAGCGCGGTCGAACTGGCCCGTGCGCTCGGCGCGCAGGCCCTGCTGCACACCGCCAACCGCTCCCAGAACACCCTGCGCCGCCTCAACGGGGCGCTGACGCTGCTCGGCTACGAGGGCATGTTCGGAAGCCCCTACGACCTCGCTCCCGTCTCGCGCGACGAAAAGCTCGCCGAACTGCGCGACGCCGGCATCGATCTGCTCGCCGGGCGGATCGTCAGCGGCGACTCCAACCTGTGGTGCCGCGAGTTCGAGTCGGGCATCCTCGACGACCCCGAACTCCATGAGGTCCCCGAGGAGATGTACACCTGGAGCCGGCCGACCGCGCTCCCCGGCGACACCGACACCCTCACCGTCACCTTCGAGCAGGGACTGCCCGTCGCTCTCGACGGAGAGCCGCTGCCGCTGACCGGGCTGATCGACCGCCTCAACCGGAGGGTCGGCGCGTACGGACTCGGCCGCTACTCCGGCCTGGAGCACCTCGACCACGGCGAGAAGGTCCTCGAGATCCGGGAGATGCCCGCCGCCTGGCTCCTGCTCAGCGGCTACCGGCACATCGAGAGCGCCTGCCTGGACGCCGAACTCATCCGCGAGAAGCGGCATCTGGAGCAGGTCTGGACGCGTGAGGCCCTCGAAGGCCGCTGGTTCGGCGAACTGCGACTCGCGGCACAGGTGTTCATCGACGCCTGCGCCGCCCGCACCACCGGGTCCGTGACCTGGCGGCTGCGCAGCGGCGGTGCCGACACGCGCTCCATCACCGTCGGAGCCCCCCTGTATCTGCGCGACCGGGAGGCATGGGAGGAGCGGGCGATCAGCGCGGAGTCGGCGCCGTTCGCCCCCGCGGCCCACCCGGTGCTCGCCGCCGTCTGACCCTCTGCTCCCTCCCTCTCACCGCTCCTCCACTCGCGGACCCCCACCGCGGGTCTCACCCACGGAGTACGCCATGACCACTGCCGCCACCCGTCACCCCGCCGCCGACGACGCCGTCAACGCCCTCGCCGGGCCCGGCGGTCATCTGATGCCCTCCGCGCAGCTCTCCGCGCTCGCCGGTGTCGGCGCCGCCGACTGGGCGCGGTTCGCCGCCCACTGGGACGAGCTCACCCTGGACACGTACATGGCCGACGGAGGCACGTACCGGTACCGCCGCTACGGCCAGTTCGAGCTCGACCCGGCCGCGGGCGACCTCACCCTGCTCCCGCACACGCCGTACCGTCAGGAATCGGACATCAATCCGCTCAACGGCGGCATCGAGCGCGTCTTCGACCCGCTGACGGAGTCCTTCACCGATGACCCGCTGCTGCGTTCCGTCCTCGTCGAACTCGGCCAGATCTTCACGGACGTCGACGGCAGGGCGTCATGGAACGTGAAACTGCACCCCTACCGCATCAGCGCCTCCGCCGACCAGCAGGGACAGCCCGCGCCCGAGGGCCGGCACCGAGACGGCGTCACCTTCATCACCTCGCTGCTCATCGGCCGCCGCAACGTCACCGGCGGTGAGAGCGGGGTGTACACCGACGCGGGCGAACACCTGCTCACCGTTACCCTGTCCGAGCCCGGTGACCTCCTGCTGGGCGACGACCGCCGCACGCTGCACTCGGTGACCCCGGTGCGCCCGGTGGACCCCGAACTCGCCGCCCACCGCGACGTCCTGGTGATCGCCTACACGGCGCGCTGAGCCACCCCGCCCTCCGACCTCAACCGTCCGCTGCCCTAGGAGCCCCCCATGACCGTCAACGCGGCCCGCCGCGCCTGGCTGACCGATCTGCCCGTCCTGCTGGTCGCGGTGGTGTGGGGCTCCAGTTATCTCGCCGCCAAGGAGGTCACCACGGCGCAGACCGTGCTGGCCGTGCTCGTCCTGCGGTTCGGCGTGGTGCTGCCGGTCCTGGTCGGCACCGGGTGGCGCAAGCTCAGGGCGCTGGACGGGGCGCAGCTGCGGGGCGCCGGCGTCCTCGGGCTGATCCTTTCCGGGATCTTCCTGCTGGAGACGTACGGCGTCGTGCACACCTCGGCGACCAACGCCGGGCTCATCATCAGCCTCACCATGATCTTCACGCCGCTCGCGGAGAGCCGGTTCACGGGCAGGCGGCCCTCCCGGTCGTTCCTGGCGGCAGCGGGGTTGTCGGTGCTGGGTGTGCTGCTCCTCACCCAGGGCGCCGGGTTCACCGCGCCGTCCCTCGGTGATCTGCTGATGCTGGGCGCGGCCGTGGCCCGTACGGTGCACGTGCTGGCGATGTCGCGCATGCGGTCGGTGCAGGGCGCGGACTCGATGTCGATGACCACGGTGCAACTGGGCGGCGCGGTCGCGGTGTTCGCGGTGCTGTCCACGCTGCCCGGCACCGGCAGCACCACGTGGGCCGCCGCGGCGGATCTGGACGCCGGGGACTGGCTCTGGCTGCTCTATCTGTCGGTGTTCTGCACCCTGTTCGCGTTCTTCGTGCAGATGTGGGCCGTACGCCGTACGTCGCCCTCCCGGGTCAGCCTGCTGCTGGGCACCGAGCCGGTGTGGGCCGCCGTCGTCGGAGTCACCCTCGCGGGAGACCGGCCGGGCTGGCTGGGGCTGCTGGGTGCGCTTCTCGTGCTCGCGGGCACGGCGTGGGGCCGCAGCGCGGCCGCCCCCCGGCAGACGTCAGTCGTCGAGCCAGCCGAGCCGGACGGCGCAGACACCGGCCTGGAACCGGCTGGCCGTTCCTAGCCGTTCGGTCAGTTCGGAGACAAGGCGGCGGACCGTGCGCTCGGAGACCCCGAGCTTGCGGGCCATCGCCTCGTCGGTGAGTCCGCCTCCTAGCATCCGCACCAGCTCACGGTGGCGGCCGGTCGGGTGCCAGTCGCCCTCGGGGCTGTCGGTCGCCGACTCGGTCAGCACGGTGGCGCTTTCCCAGCTGTGCTGGAAGATCCCCCGGAACACCCCGGCCAGCGTCTCGCCGCGTAGCACGATGGCGGCGATCTCCCCGTCCGCGGTCCGGGACGCCGGCACGATCGCCAGCGAGCCGTCCACCACGATGAGCCGCATGGGCAGGGTGTGCGCGGTGCGGACCTGGGCGCCCGCACCGTTCAGCCGCCGCAGATACGCCGTCATGTGGGGGGCGGAGGCCGCCGAGCGCAGATGGATCGTCCGCATCCGCACGCCGCGGCCCAGCACGAGCCGGTCGCGTTCGAGCCCCGCCTCCACCATCTCCGCGGGCAGCGGGCGACCGGGGTGCAGGGACAGCACTTCCTCCTCCGCCCGCCGTGAGGCGTCCTCCAGAACCGCGGATACGTTGGCCATACCATTGACCACCTCCATTTGAACGGAGGCCAACTCCCGGGCGTACACCGGCTGGAAGTCCGCCAACACCTGGGCGAGCGCGGTGCGGGTCTGCCGGACGGCGCTCAGCAGGGCGTCCGTGTGCTGCTCCTCGTCGAGGAGCAGCTTGCGCAGTGCGGTGTCCGGGGCGAGGGCCGTCCAGCCGTTGCGGTGACCCGACGACGGCACCAACAGGCCGAATTCACCGAGCAGTTGAAGCGCGTCGGCGAGCTCGCTCCCGCTCCAGCCGCGGTGTTCGGTGAGGGTCTGCGGGTTCCAGTCCGCGTTGTCGAGAGCGAGGCGGTAGAGCTCCTGGGCTCGGGCACGCACGTCCACCGGAATGGGTCCCCCTACTGAGTGACGAGCGCTGTCCCCCGTGAAGCGCTCCCTCGGGGATCTTAGGAAGGGCCCCCGCAGCGGGAAAGCCGTGGTCCGCCATTCGGACCGCCGTGGATGGCTGAACGGACGAGCGACGGACGGCTGCCCACCGTGCTCCGCGCGCCGTCCGCCCCTGGACATGGCCGGTGCCGGACCTCCCTCCGGATGGCCGCGGACGGTTCCGCCGGATCATGATGATCGCCCAGCGGTCGCCGCCGACCACGCACCGACCGACCAGTGACTCGACGCCCGTCGAGCGACGATCACCCAGGGGGACCCTCATGTCCGCTTCCCAGCTGCTCCGTGGCCTGTTCGCGCTTCTCGCCGCCGCCCTCGTCCTCGGTGGCGTGCAGAGCGCCGCGGCGACCGCGACCGAGACCCGGGCCGTCGTGACCAGCGGCGACTCACTGATCTGGGGCTGACCGGGTGGCCAGACCGAGCATCGCCGTCGTCGCGCCGCTGACCGGGCCGCGCACGGACTGGGGAGCCGCTCTCCTCGGCCAGCTGGAACGGATCCGCAGGGCCCGCCCGGACGCCGCCGAGTGGCACGTCTACGACGAGGCGCCGGAGGTCGCCCGGACCGTGGCCTGCGCCGGACACGCGGCCGTCGTCGGCCACAGCGACACGGAGGACGCCCGCAGGGCCCTGCCGGTGTACCGAGCCGCCCGGCTCCCCTGTCTGCTTCCCTTCGTCAGAGCCGGGGCGCCCGCGCTGAGCTGGGCACCGGACGGGGACGTGCTGGCCCGCAGGATCGTCGAGGCGGCGACGGCCCTCGGCGTGAGCGCGCTCGCCGTCGCCCCGGACGACGGGCCCCGCTGGAGCGCGCTCGGGCGCGCGGTCGTCGAGGAGGCCGGGAGGGCGGGGCTCGCGCCGGGCCCCGGTGGCGCGTTGGCGGTGCTGGCGCCGCAGGACCGGTTCGCGCGTTTCCTGCGGGGCACGGGTCCCGTCCTCATGCCGACGGACTGCGGGCTGGCCTCGTTCGCTCACCTGCGTCAGGCGGCATCGGGCCGCGAGGTGTGGGCCATTCACCCCCAGACGTGCGCGGTACGCCGTGCCAGAGCCGCTCTCACGGCACTCGCGCAGGCCGTGTCCGAGGATCACGCACCGCATGGAACGGCGCTGACGGACGCCGTGCGGGCGCGTTCGGGAATCCTGCTCACCGCCGACGGAGCCCCCCTGGGTGACGGCTGGCTGATCTCCCGGCTCCCGTGGACGTGCGCGGCGAGAACGCCGCTGTGACCTCCGCCCCACCGGCAGGGTTCACCGTCAGCCGGTGCTCACCGGAAGCTCCTTCACCCCGTTGATCCACGCCGACCGCAGCCGGCGCGGATCCCCGACGAGCCTGAGCCCGGGCATGGCGTCGGCGATCGCGTTGAAGATGAGGTTGATCTCCAGCACGGCCAGGGACTTGCCCAGGCAGTAGTGCGGCCCGCCGCCGCCGAATCCGAGGTGCGGGTTGGGGTCGCGGGTGACGTCGAAGGTGTCCGGGTCGTCGAAAACCTCCGGGTCGTGGTTGGCGGAGGCGTAGAAGAGGCCCAGCCGGTCGCCCTGGCGGATGCGCTTGCCGCCGAGTTCGGTGTCCTGGGTGGCGGTGCGCTGGAAGGCGGCGACCGGGGTCGCCCAGCGCACGATCTCCTCGGCCGCAGTTTCCGGGCGGTCGCTCTTGTACAGCTCCCACTGTTCCGGGTGGGTGAGGAAGGCGTGCATGCCGTGGGTGATGGCGTTGCGGGTGGTCTCGTTGCCCGCGACGGCCAGCATCAGCACGAAGAAGCCGAACTCGTCGGAGCTGAGGTTGCCCTCGTCCTCCGCCGCGACGAGCTGGGTGACGATGTCGTGGGCCGGGCACTGCTTGCGGTCGGCGGCCATGTTCATCGCGTAGGCGATGATCTCCGTGGCCGACTCGGCGCCGACCTCCTCGGTGATCGCGTACTCGGGATCGTCGTACGCGATCATCTTGTTGGACCAGTCGAAGATCTTGTCCCGGTCCTCCTGCGGGACGCCCATCAGCTCGGCGATCGCCTGGAGGGGCAGTTCGCAGGCGACCTGGGTGACGAAGTCGAACGGCCCGGTCTGCGCGCGGGCGTTCTCGACGATGGAGTGGGCCCGTGCCCGCAGCCTGCCCTCCAGCGCCCGGATCGCCCGGGGCGTGAAGCCGCGCTGCACGATCTGCCGGACCCGGGTGTGCTCCGGCGGGTCCATGTTCAGCAGGATCAGCCGCTGCGCGTCGATGGCGTCGCGTTCGATGCGCTCGTTGAAGCGGATGATCGCCGTGTTGAGGGACGACGAGAACAACTCCGGGTGCGTGGAGACGTACTTGACGTCGGCGTGCCGGGTGACCGCCCAGTAGCCGTCGTCCTGGAAGCCGGCGAGACCGGTCGGCTGCGCCACCCAGCAGACCGGTTCGGCCCGGCGCAGCTCCGCGAACTCCGGCAGGGGCACGCGATGGTGCAGCAGGTCGGGGTCGGTGAAGTCGAACCCGTCGGGCAGCGCGGGACAGGGCATGGGCGGCTCCCACCACTCGTACCGACTCTGAGGTCTGACGGCCCATCAGCTGTGCGGAGTTGCGGTGACGGTAGTAACGGGTTCTACAAGTAGCAAGAGGCACGGGCCCGCCAATTGCCCGCATGACTATTGCGGTCACTGAGCGGTCCTCAGCACACTACTCGCAGAACTAGAACGCGTACTAGTTCCGCTGAGCCTCCCGGAGAGGACCCGCACCCATGGCTGCCGAACCCGTGATCGTCGAAGCCGTACGCACCCCCATCGGCAAGCGCGGCGGCGCGCTCGCCAATCTGCACCCCGCCTACCTCCTGGGCGAGACCTACCGCGAACTCCTCGGCCGCACCGGCATCCCCGCCGACTGCGTGGAGCAGATCGTCGGCGGTACGGTCACCCACGCCGGCGAGCAGTCCATGAACCCCGCGCGCACGGCCTGGCTGACCATGGGGCTCCCCTACGAGACGGCCGCGACGACCGTCGACGCGCAGTGCGGGTCCTCCCAGCAGGCCTCGCACATGGTGGCCAACATGGTCGCCGCCGGGGTGATCGACGTCGGCATCTCCTGCGGGGTGGAGTCGATGTCCCGGGTGCCACTGGGGTCGGGCTCGAAGCACGGGCCGGGCAAGCCGTTCCCCGACGAGTGGAACGTGGACCTGCCCAACCAGTTCGAGGCGGCCGAGCGCATCGCCCGCCACCGGGGCCTGACCCGCGAGGACGTGGATGCCCTCGGCCTCGCCTCTCAGGAACGGGCCGCCCACGCCTGGGCGGAGGAGCGCTTCAAACGAGAGACCTTCGCGGTCCAGGTCCCCACGACCGAGGAGGAGCAGCACGCCGGGCAGGGCATGTGGCGCCTGGTCGACAAGGACGAGGGCCTGCGCGACACGACGGCGGAGGCGCTGGCCGCGCTGAAGCCGATCATGCCGACGGCGGTGCACACGGCCGGGAACTCCTCGCAGATCTCCGACGGGGCGGCGGCGATCATGTGGGCGTCGAAACGGATGACCCGGGCGCTGAAGCTCCGCCCCCGGGCCCGGATCGTGGCCCAGGCCCTCGTGGGATCCGACCCCCACTTCCACCTCGACGGCCCCATCGACGCGACGAAGGCCGTGCTGGGCAAGGCCGGGATGTCGTTGAGGGACATCGACCTCGTGGAGATCAACGAGGCGTTCGCGTCGGTGGTGCTGAGCTGGGCACGGGTCTTCGACCAGGACCTGTCCAAGGTCAACGTCAACGGCGGCGCGATCGCGCTCGGGCACCCGGTCGGGGCGACCGGGGCCCGGCTCATCACGACGGCACTTCACGAACTGGAACGCACCGACAGGGAGTTCGCGCTGATCACCATGTGCGCGGGGGGCGGCTTGGCCACCGGCACGATCATTCAGCGGTTGTAGACGTCCAGTTGATGAACGTGGTGAAGGCGGCGGGATCGAGGGTGAGGATCGGTCCCGCCGGGGTCTTGGAGTCGCGTATGGCGACAGTGTCCTCCGGCATTTCGGCGACTTCGAGGCACTGACCACCCTGGTCGCCGCTGTAGGACGACTTACGCCACTGCATCTCCATACCGTTCCTCCATTACGCGCCGGATGAGCTCAGCCGAGTCGTTGAGGGAAAGTGCGGCGGCCCGGAGGTGATCGTAACGGAGCGAACACTCCTTGACCGTGTCCGGGTTGGCGGTCGGTTGCCCGCTGCCGTACCCCTCCGTGTAGACGATGGCGGGGTCGGTCGAAAAGCGGTAGACGTCGAACGAGCCTTGCAGCCCGGCATGCGCACCCGCCGAGAACGGCAGCACCTGAACGTTGATCCGAGGGTTGTTCTCGGAAGACAACAGATGCGCGAGTTGCCCCCTCATCACCTCCGGCCCACCGATCTCCAAGCGCAGGGCAGCTTCACTGAGGACAGCCCAGAAGACCGGCGGCTCCCCCTTCTCGAAGACACGCTGGCGAGCAAGACGTACTGCCGTACGGTCCTCGAGATCCGTCTGATCCAACGCGCCCAGCACAGCCCGTGCGTACCCCGGAGTCTGGAGCAACCCGAGCACCATGTGCGTCTGGAAGGAGCTGATGTCCGTGGCCCGCATCTCCAGCTCGGCCACCTGCTGGAACCATGCCGGAAGCCGACTCCGCAGCACCAGTTCCACCAGCCTCGAGAACATTCCGTCCGTGCCCAGCGCCGCATCCGCACGCTCACTGAACTCGGGGGTCGGAACCTTCCGAGCCGTCTCGATTTGGCCCACCAGCGAGCCCGTGTAGTTGAGGATGTCCCCCAACTGCCGCTGCGTCAGGCCGGCGGCCTCTCGATGGCGCCGCAGCTCGAAGCCGTAGTAGTCGAGCGGGGACGCGCCCGGGTCAAGGGCGTTGATGTGGGTCACGGCAGAAGCCCCTCTCACGCAACTCGGTCCACAACGGAACCGGTTGTATCCGTTCCGTAGCCGAGGGTAGTCACCGCACGTCAGCCTCGTCTCGTGAACGAATACATTCCCGCCCAGTACGCGATGCGCCTCACCGTCGGTGAACACGCCCCCCGCCACATCCGCCGTATCGTCCGCTCGTTCCTCGGCGAGTGGGACATGCCCGAGCTGTCGGACACCGTGGAACTGGGCGTGACGGAACTGCTCGCCAACGTCGTACGGCACGTCCCGGACCGCCGCTGCGCGCTGCTGTTGCTGCGGCAGCGCACCGGCGTACGGGTGGAGGTCACGGACGGCAGCGATGAACTGCCGTGCCTGCCCGAGACGTTGGACGCGGAGTCGGAGAACGGCCGGGGCCTGCTCCTGCTGGACGCGCTGGCCGACAAGTGGGGCGTGTCGCTGTGGTCCGGGGGCGGGAAGACCGTGTGGTTCGAGTGCGGGGCCCGCTAACAGAAGGGAGCGTCCGGCGCGTTGGCCCAGAAGGAAAGGAACGACCAGGTCTGGGCTCCGATACGACCGTCCACGACGATGCCGGCACACTGCTGAAAGGCCCTCGTCGCCGCTTGCGTGACTCGGCCGAAGTCCCCGTCCACGTCCAGACCGGCGTCGATCGCCTGGTTCAGGTAGCACTGGGCCTGCTGGACCACCGCCCCGGACGACCCCAGACGGAGGTTCGGTCGGTTGATGGTGAAATCACATACATCGTCCGGGCCCTGGGCCACCAGGGCTGCTGGACGGTTCAACTTGTCTGCGGCCTGGGCGGGTTTCACCACGGCGGTCGCAGAGGTTCCAGGTGATGCCGCTACAGCCGGTGCTCCCACAAGGGAGATTGGCACAGCCAGCGCCGCCAGGGCGATGAGCGCACGTCGCATCCCGATCACCTCCACTGAGGGTTTCCCTTTCTCATCGTGCGCGGCCCTCAACCGGGTTGCATCTCGGGGATGGCCGCGCCAGGGAGGGGCGGTGAGGTCAGGCGGCGTGGGCCTCGGGACCTTGTCAGCCGCGTACGGGGCTTCGGGTGGGTGTGCGCTCGCCGTCGGCAGTCACCACCGCCCGCGCCCGCGCCCCCTGGAGGACATACGTGAGGCCGAACCCCACCGCCACCACCACCGCTCCCCCCGCCGCGTCCAGCACCCAATGGTTCGCCGTCGCCACGATGGACGCGAAGGTGAGCAGCGGATGCAGCACCCCCAGCGCCTTCAGCCACCACCGCGTCGCCAGGAGGGCGATCACGACGCCGCACCACAGTGACCAGCCGAAGTGCAGGGACGGCATGGCCGCGTACTGGTTGGTGAGGGCCGTGAGCGTGCCGTAGTCCGGCTTCGAGAAGTCCTGGACGCCGTGCACCGTGTCGATGAAGCCGAGCGTCGGCATCAGGCGGGGTGGGGCCAGGGGGTAGAGCCAGAAGCCGACCAGGGCGAGCAGCGTGGCGAAGCCCAGGGCGGAGCGGGCCCAGCGGTAGTCGCCGGGGCGGCGCCAGTAGAGGACCGCGAGGACGGCCAGCGGGACGATGAAGTGGAACGACGTGTAGTACTGGTCGAGGAAGTCCCGCAGCCAGTCGATTCCGACGACGGTGTGGTTGGCCCAGCGCTCGATGTCGAGGTGCAGGACGCGCTCGAGGTCGTAGACCTGCCTGCCGTGCTGCTCGGCCTCCGCGCGGCCGGCGGAGTTGCTGCCGCCGCCCGCGGCGAGGCGGACCTGGGAGTAGGCGGCGTAGGTGACGCGCAGGAGGAGCAGTTCGAGGAGGAGGTTCGGCCTGGTGAGGGCCCGGCGCAGGAACGGCATCAGCGGCACGTGCCGGAAGCGGGATGCGGCTGCGGGCGCGTACGCGGCCGGCTTCGGTGAGCGGTAGAAGGGCGAGCCGCGGGGCAGGAACGGCACGGCGATCGCGGCGGCGAGCGCGGCCGGCAGGACGAGGTTGTCCCGCAGCGGGTGGAGGACGTCCATGTCCGGCAGCAGCATGCCGGCCGGCAGCGTCATGACCAGGACGACGGCGACCGGCCACACGTAGCGGTCGCCGGCGCTGGTGCCGGCCCGGCCGACGACCGCGAGCAGCACCCACAGCAGCTGGTGCTGCCAGGCCGTGGGCGAGACGACGATCGCGGCGCAGCCGGTGATCGCCACGGCGAGCAGCAGCTGTCCGTCGTCGAAGTAGCGAACGGCCCGGCGCAGGGCCAGGACGGCGACGGCCGCGCCGAGTGTCAGGAAGAGCGCGATCTCCAGGGGGCCGTTCAGGCCGAGTCGGAGCAGGGCGCCGTGCAGAGACTGGTTGGCGAGGTCGTCGGCCGGGCCGCCGAGGCCGGCGCCCGCCATGTGGTGGACCCAGTAGCGGTGGGAGTCGTGCGGCATCGCCGCCCAGGCAAGCCCGGTGCCGACGGCGAAGGTCACGCCGGTGGCGAGCGCGGCGCGTCTGCGGCCGGTGCACCACAGCAGGGGCGTGAACAGCAGCAGCGTCGGCTGGAGCGCCGCCGCGAGGCCGATGAGCAGGCCGCTGGTGCGCTGGCCGCGGGCGGCGAAGCAGCCGAGCAGGACGAGCAGGACCGGGATGATGCTGGTCTGGCCGAGCGAGAGCGTGCTGCGCACGGGCAGGGAAAGCATCAGCAGGCTGACGGCGACGGGCGCGGCCAGCAGTGCCGTGCGGCGGCTGACCGGCTGGGGCAGGGCGCGGGCGGCGATCAGCCCGAGGGCGACGACGAGCAGCAGGGTGCCGAAGGTCCAGCCCCAGCCGAGGGCCTGTTCGGCCGAACGGGTGAGCGGCTTGAGGACGAGCCCGCCGAAGGGTGTGCCGGTGAAGCGCGTCGAGTCGTACAGCGAGCCGTTCACGTGCAGGACGCCGTTCGGCCCGACCCAGGTCTCCAGGTCCGTCAGCCGCTCACCGCGCGGGGTGGCGAGGACGGCGGCCACCTGCCGGGCGGCGAGGACGGCGGCGATCAGCCACAGGCCCACGCGGGCGACACGCAGACGTGCGCGGGCCCCGCCGGCGGCCGTCGCTTCGAAGCCCTCCGCCGGCCGTCCGCCGCCGCGATCCGCATCCGCCACGCCTCGTCGGCCTCCCGCACCAGTACATCCAATATGTCCCGAATGTGGGTATTCCTCCTGCGCACCCTATGGGGAGCGTGCGACTTCGGGGAAGGAGGCGCGGGCTGCGTCGACCGTGCGCGGACGGCGTGACCACGTCCGGCGGAAGCGATACGTGACCACGTCCGGCGGAAGCAATACGTGACCACGTCCGGCGGAAGCGATAAGGGTCACATGAAGATCGACCGTGAACCGCTTTCCATTGGGCAGAAGCGCCAGCGCAGCAGCGATTTACGTGCAGTATGCAGCCAACTCCGTACCGCCCGTAAGCGGATCAAAACCGCCTATCGTCGCTTTTTCGGCCCGTACGACAGCGCCGCCGCGCGGGACCGCGTCCTTGTCCCCGTCGAAAGGTAGGCGAGCGAGTCTTGTCGACTGCCTCAGTCGTCGCCCCCGCGTCCCTCGTGAAGACCCGCACGGCGAAGTCCCCCGACCCCACCGTCACCGACCCCGCGCTCGTCAAGCGCGCCGTGAAGGCGGCCGCGCTGGGCAACGCGATGGAGTGGTTCGACTTCGGCGTCTACAGCTACATCGCGGTGACGCTGGGCAAGGTCTTCTTCCCCTCGGGCAACCCCACCGCCCAGCTGCTGTCCACGTTCGGCGCCTTCGCCGCGGCCTTCCTGGTCCGCCCCCTCGGCGGCATGGTCTTCGGCCCGCTCGGCGACCGCGTCGGCCGCCAGAAGGTCCTCGCCCTCACCATGATCATGATGGCCGCGGGCACCTTCGCGATCGGT
The DNA here is from genome assembly GCF_019733245.1 of Streptomyces sp. WAC04114. Taxonomy (NCBI): domain Bacteria; kingdom Bacillati; phylum Actinomycetota; class Actinomycetes; order Kitasatosporales; family Streptomycetaceae; genus Streptomyces; species Streptomyces sp. WAC04114. Next base: position 80,549 of record NZ_JAIGQA010000008.1, on the reverse strand, counting down.
CTGATCCCGTCGTACGCGACGATCGGTGTCGGCGCGCCGATCCTGCTCCTGGTGGCCCGGCTCGTGCAAGGCTTCTCCACCGGCGGCGAGTACGCGGGCGCCTCCACGTTCATCGCCGAGTACGCCCCCGACAAGCGGCGCGGCTTCCTCGGCAGCTGGCTGGAGTTCGGCACGCTGGCCGGCTACATCGGCGGTGCGGGCCTGGTCACGATCATGACCGCCCTGCTCTCCGCCGACGATCTGACCTCCTGGGGCTGGCGCATCCCGTTCCTGATCGCGGGCCCGATGGGCATCATCGGCCTCTACCTGCGGATGCGCCTGGAGGAGACCCCGGCGTTCGCGGCCGAGGCCGAGAAGGCCGAGAACGACCGCCCGAAGACGCCGCTGCGCGAGATGGTCACCGGCCAGTGGCGCGCGCTGCTGCTCTGCGTCGGCCTGGTGCTGGTCTTCAACGTCACCGACTACATGCTGCTGTCGTACATGCCGAGCTACCTGACCGGCCAGCTCCACTACGACGAGACGCACGGTCTGCTGGTCGTCCTCGGTGTGATGGCCGCGATGATGATCGCCCAGCCGTTCGTCGGCGCGCTGACCGACCGCGTCGGCCGCCGCCCGGTGATGGCCACCGGCTGCGCGGGCTTCCTGCTGCTGTCCGTCCCGGCCCTGCTGCTGATCCGCGAGGGCAGCCTGCTCGCGGTCGCGCTCGGCATGGGCGCCCTCGGCATGCTGCTGGTCTGCTTCACGGCGTCGATGCCCGCCGCGCTGCCGGCGCTGTTCCCGACGAAGGTCCGCTACGGCTCGCTGTCGATCGGCTTCAACGTCTCGGTGTCCCTGTTCGGCGGCACGACCCCGCTGGTGGTCACGGCCCTGATCGGCGCGACCGGGAACATGATGATGCCCGCGTACTACATGATGGCCGCGGCCGTGATCGGCGGTTTCGCCGTGTGGCGGATGGCGGAGTCGGCCGGGCGGCCGCTGCCGGGCTCGGCGCCCTCGGTGGCGGGTCGACACGCCGAGTGAGATCCCGCTGACAGCGCCCCTCGCACCAACTATCTTCGTCAGCGCCAGTAGTTAGGGATGCTAACTATGCTGACGAAAGGTTGAGGCGCATGAGCGAGTCGCACGTCTGGGACGAGGTCGACGCCTACTTCACCTCCCACCTCGCCCCGGACGACGAAGCCCTGGCGGCCGCCCTGCGGGACAGCGACGCCGCCGGGCTTCCGCACATCAACGTCGCGGGAAACCAGGGCAAGCTCCTGCAGCTCCTCGCCCAGATCCAGGGCGCCCGCCACATCCTGGAGATCGGCACGCTCGGCGGCTACAGCACCATCTGGCTGGGCCGCGCCCTGCCCGCCGACGGGCGGCTGGTCTCCCTGGAGTACGACCCGCGGCACGCCGAGGTCGCCGTCCGCAACATCGCCCGCGCCGGCCTGGACAAGCTGGTCGAGGTGCGGGTGGGTCCGGCCCTGGAGTCGCTGCCCAAGCTGGCCGACGAGAACCCGCCCCCGTTCGACCTGGTCTTCATCGACGCCGACAAGGCCAACAACCCGCACTACGTGGAGTGGGCGATCCGGCTCACCAGCACGGGCAGCCTGATCGTCCTCGACAACGTCGTACGGGGCGGCCGGGTCGTCGACGCGGGCAGCACCGCCCCGGACGTCACGGGCACCCGCACCGCGATCGAGCTGATCGCCGCCCACCCGAGGCTGAGCGGGACCGCGATCCAGACGGTGGGCATGAAGGGCTACGACGGCTTCGCCCTGGCACGCGTGCTGGCGTGAGGATCTTCTGTCAGACGATCTGAGGCCCTGCCGTCACGCGGCATGATGCCCGGCGTGACACCGCATGCGGCCTCGCCGTCACACCTCGTGGTAGAAGCCCACGTTGACGCTGCGCGGGGCGGTGCGGTCCTGGATGATGATCTCGCCACTGCCGCCCCTGGGCAGCGGGACGGTGCCACCGTAGGCGAGGGGCTGGACGTATTCCCCCATGGTCAGCCGCACTTCGGAGGACGGGTCGGGCTGGGAGCCGCGCAGCCAGGTGAGCTGCCAGGTCCCGTCCGGCCCGCACAGGAACTCCAGGTGGACGCGGGAGACGAACAGCCAGTCGTCCGGCGTGCTCAGCCGGCACACGGACTTGTCACGGCCCACCCGCAGCACCGCGCCCGGCTCGCTCGGCGCGTCGGCCATGAGCATGCCGGCCGTGGCTCCCGCCTCCGCCTCCGCGACGGTGGCCATGGTGAGTTCGAGCACGTGCGCTCCTTGTCCGAGACGTCCTGGGTGGGACTGCAAGCCCGCCGAATGATAGAACGCCTGGCCGCACGGTGTCCGGCACAATGGCCTCATGACCGAGCGAAAGCCACCGGGCGTCGACTTCGAGTCCTGGGTCGACAAGCAGATCCGTGACGCGGAGAAACGCGGGGAGTTCGAACGGCTGCCGGGAGCGGGCGAACCCCTCCCCCGCGACATCGAGAGCACCTACGACGAACTGTGGTGGGTCAAGCGGAAGATGGCCCGCGAGGGCTTCTCCGTCCTCCCGCCCACGCTGGCACTGCGCAAGGAGGCGGAGGACGCGCTGGAGGCCGCGCTCGCGGCCCCTTCGGAGCGCATCGTCCGGAAGATCATCGGCGAGATCAACGACAAGGTCCGCGAGATGATGTTCAAGCCGCCGCCCGGCCCCCCGCTGGGAAAGAAGCCGTACGACGTCGAGGACGTCGTACGGCAGTGGCGGGAACGCCGGGCGGAGCACTGACGACCGGGGGACGCACCCCCTCCGATCACACGTGCAGCAGCCGTTCGGCCAGCTCGCGGTAGTCCTTCAGGGCCAGCCGGAGCTGCTCGGTGTCGGCCGACGAGACCGACTTGCCCTCGCCGCCCTCGACGGACTGCCAGGACTGGCGCAGGGTGCGACGGCGCTGCGTCACGGCCTCGGTGAAGCGGGCCGCGATCTCCTCCAGCACGTGGTCCGCCTCCTCGACGGCGGCCCGGGGCCCGTCGACGAACCCGGCGACAGCGTGCTGCAACTGCGAGCCGAACTTGTCGGTGTCGTCGTGGGCGAGGAGGTGGGCCCGGTTCTTGGCGGAGCCGACCTTGTCGGGACCCGTGCCGTGGTCCCCGCGGGGTGCCCCGGCGCCGAGCCGGTCCGTGTCGTGCCGACCGGTGCCGTGCGTGTCGAGCCGCTCCGTGTCGCGCGTACCGTGCCGGTCGGTGCCGGGCAGGTCGGTGCCGTATCGGTCAGCAGCGGGTGCGTCGGTGCCGTGCCGGTCGGCGGCGGGTACGTCGGTGCCGTGCGCCGCGGCGCGGTCCGCGTCGGTGCCGAGGGGGGTGCCGCGGTCGGTGTCGGTGCCGTGCGGGGCGCCACGGTCTGCGTCGGTGCCGCGCGTGGCGCCGCGGTCCAGGTCCGGGTCCCGGGCCGTGTCGTGGTCCGTGCCCGGTGCGGTCGTGCGGCGGCCGGTGCCCAGGGCACTCTCGCCGCGGGCGTCCGGCGTGTGGTCGCCGGGCGGTCGGGTCATGTCGGTCATTGCCTCAACTCTCCTTCGCCTGACGTCGGTTCATCGCCCACGGCATGTGACCACCGCGGGCCGGCGCCTTCCGGCCGCCGTTCAGGGCGGCGCGCTCGCGTCCGCCGTCGTGCCGTCCGCCGGTGTGGCCGTCACCGTCGTGGCGGGCCGGCTTCACCAGCTCCTCGAACAGGGCGCGGGCCGCGACCATGGCCTCACGCATGTCTTCCGTACCCTGGCCGCCGTCCCGGGCGTCCTCCGCGCGCAGATGCGCCGCGCGGTGCACGCGCCGGTAGCCGTCGACGTGGTGGGCGTGGTGCACGGACAGCGCGGCCAGCTGTTCCTCGTACTGCCCGCCGTCCGGGAAGCCCCGGACACCGGCGACCTCGGCGAGCAGCCGGTCCGCCTCGGCGACGGCCTCGCGCGGCGAGTCGACGAACCGCTCCTGGGCGGCCATCCAGCGCGCCTCGTACTGCTCGCGCTGCGCCGGCTCCAGCGACCGCTCGCGCAGATCGCCGTGGCGCTGCACGCGCTCGGTCAGTTCGCGCTCGGCGGCTTTGGCGTCGCCGTCGTGCCGGGCCACGGCCCGGTCGTACTCGGGTCCGAAGCGCCGCTTCAGGCTCGGGCCGCCCCGAGGCCCGCGGGCGCGCAGGGTCATGACGGCCGCGATGATGACGACCGCCGCTATCACGATCAGAGCAATGATCAGGCCAGTGGACATGAATGCCTTCCGGGTTCTCGCCCAACCGGCTCTCCTCGCGAGCCGGTTCGCCCGTCGGGTGTCCGCAAAGCCCGTCTCCAAACGGCTGTCGGGCGCAACCGGGGCGCGAAACTTGGCCGGGACTATTCGCTTGCGTGTCCGGTGGGGCGCGTGCGCACCATGCGGTCCATGACCTGGACCGTGGCCCCGGAACCGTACGACTCCCCTGTCGCCGCCGCGTTGTGGCGGGCGTATTACACCGAGGTCAGCGACCGCTGGTACCTGCTGCACGAGGGGCGCCGGACCGACCCGGCGGAGCTGGAGCGGGAGATCGCCGCCGGCTCCGGTGCCGATCTCGCCCCGCCGGGCGGGCGGTTGCTCGTCGCCCGGTACGACGGTGAGCCGGCCGGCAGCGCGGGCGTACGGCTGCTGGACGGCACGACCGCCGAGCTCACGCGGGTCTTCCTGCACGAGCCGATGCGCGGCCGGGGCGGCGCCCCGCTGCTGGTCCGGGCCGCCGAGGACGCCGCACGCGCGCTCGGCGCCGCCCGGATGATCCTCGACACCCGCGGCGACCTCGTCGAGGCCCGCGGCCTCTACGCCCGCCTCGGCTACACGGAGACCACACCCCACAACGAGGACCGGTACGCGGAGCACTGGTTCAGCAAGGAGCTGGTCTGAGCTCAGGCCCTCTCCTGCGTGGAGCCCACGCTGTACGGCCGCTCGCGCCGCGATCCGCACAGTTCGCCGGTCAGCTCCCGCACGAGCCGCTCCAGGTCGGTCGGCCGGTCCGGCCCCCACCAGTCGCCGAGCAGCTCGGCGAGGGACTCCTCACGGGCCTCGGCCAGCCGGCCGGCGACCTCGCGCCCCTCGTCGGTCAGAACCATGTCGACTCCGCGCCGCACGGCGAGGCGGCGCTCCTCGGCCTGCCGGGCGGCCTCCATGACCACGGTCAGCGGCACGGGCATGGTGTCGGCGAGCACGCCCGGCTCCACGGAGCCGTTGCGCCGCATCCGCAGCAGCAGCCAACTGGTGGCGGGCAGCAGGTCGTAGCCCGCCCGGGCGGTGATCTTCCGGTAGATCTCGCGCCGCCCCGCGCGGGTGCCGAGCACCGACAGCGCCCGGCACACCTCGTCGTACGAGGACCGCTCGACGGGGTTGCTGGCGAGGGTCTCGGTGCCGTCCGGCGCGGTGACCGAGCCGCGCAGCGGGTCCTCCTTGAGGAACCAGGCCAGGACGAAGCCGAGGAGCGCGACGGGGGCGGCGTAGAGGAAGACGTCCGTGATGGAGACGGCGTAGGCGTGCAGGGCGGGCGGGCGCAGGCCGGACGGGAGGGCGGCGATGCCTCGCGGGTCGGCTTCCAGGGTGTCCACGGAGATGCCGGGCGGGAGCCGGACGCCCCGGAAGGCGTCCGTGAGCTGGTCGCCGAGCCGTCCCGCGAAGATCGTGCCGAAGACGGCGACGCCGAACGAGGCGCCGATGGAGCGGAAGAAGGTCGCGCCGGAGGTGGCCACGCCCAGGTCCTCGTAGGGGACGGCGTTCTGCACGATGAGCACCAGAACCTGCATCACCAGGCCGAGTGCGAGCCCGAAGACGAAGAAGAAGCCGCTGAGTTCGGCGGTGGAGCTGTGCTCGTCGAGCTGGTGGAGCAGGAGCAGCCCGAGCGTGGTGATGCCGGTGCCGGCGATGGGGAACACCTTCCAGCGGCCGGTGCGGCTGACGATCTGCCCGGAGGCCGTCGAGGCCAGCAGCAGGCCCAGCACCATCGGGAGCATGTGCACACCGGACATGGTCGGGCTGATGCCCTGCACGACCTGGAGGAAGGTCGGCAGGTACGTCATGGCGCCGAACATGGCGAACCCGACGACGAAACTGATCAGGGCGGCGAGCGTGAAGGTGCGTACGCGGAACAGCTTGAGCGGCAGGACGGGTTCGGCGGCCCGCCGCTCGACGGCCACGAAGGCGACGGCGAGGAGGACGCCCAGGACCGCGAGGCCGACGATCTGCCAGGACCCCCACGCCCAGGTCGTCCCGCCGAGCGAGGCGACCAGCACCAGGCAGGTGGCGACGGCTGCGATGAGGAACGTGCCGAGGTAGTCGATGACGTGCCGTTGCGCCGTGCGCGGGATGTGCAGGACGGTGGCGATCACGGCGAGCGCGACGACGCCGACGGGCAGGTTGACGTAGAACACCCAGCGCCAGCTCAGGTGCTGGGTGAGCAGGCCGCCGAGCAGCGGCCCGAGCACGCTGGTCGCGCCGAACACGGCGCCGAACAGGCCCTGGTAGCGGCCGCGTTCGCGAGGCGGCACCAGATCGCCGACGATGGCCATCGACAGCACGATCAGTCCGCCGCCGCCGAGCCCTTGCAGGGCCCGGAAGGCGATCAGCTGAGCCATGTCCTGTGCGGCGCCGCACAGCGCGGACCCGATCAGGAAGATCACGATCGCCGTCTGGAACAGCCGCTTGCGCCCGTACTGGTCGCCGAGCTTGCCCCACAGCGGGGTGGCGGCGGTCGCGGCCAGCAGATACGCGGTGACCACCCAGGACAGGTGGTCCAGGCCGCCGAGATCGCTGACGATCGTGGGCAGCGCGGTGGACACGATGGTCTGGTCGAGGGCGGCCAGCAGCATGCCGAGGAGCAGGGCGCCGATGGAGACCAGGACGTTCCCGGGCACCTGTTCCTGAGGGGCCGCGCCCGGGGGCGTCAGCGTGGTGGCGTTCGCGTCCCCGGCCATACGACCTCCCGAGTCTCCTGTGACATTTTCCATCGTGACCGCTGTGGCCGGTTATGGCCCGCCGGGCCCTTTTGGAAGCCGTCGTTCCGGGGGCTCCTCGACCGCGCTGTGGAGAAGATCTGGATAATCTCTGGAGTTCGCGAGGGGAGGGAGGAACGCATGGAACCGCCCAACGGCCACCCGTGCCCGGAGTGCGGCGCGCCCAGACAGCGGGACAACACCCCCACCTGCGCCTGCACGCACCGTGCCGCCGAGGCCCTCCGCGACGCCCGCACGGCCGAGGCGGCGGCAGCGGAGGACTTCGACCCGCTGCGGATCCGCCCGTACGTGGAGATCGACGCCGGGGCCTCCGGCGGTCCGGGCGGGGGCACGGCACCTTCGAACGACTCGGCCGAGCCCACCCCGGATGCCCTGGACGACACCGCCCTTCGGCCCGGAACCGGTCTGGCGGGACCGTCACCCGCCCAGAGCCCCGGGCCTGCGGCCGAGGACGCACCCGGCCGAGCCGCAGCGGACGACAGCGCCGCACTTCCGTACGGAGACGCCCCGCGGCCGCCGGGAAACGGTTCCGCGGAGGCGTCACGGACCCAGGGCCCGGGACAGACGACCGAGCGCACACAGACGCCGGCCGCAACGGGCCACAGCGCCACACCCCCGCACGGAGCCGGCCCCCAGCCGACCGGAAACGGTTCTGCGGAGGCATCGGCGGCGGCCCAAGGCCCGGGAGAGCCCGCGGCCGAGGGCACACCGGGCCCGGCGGCTGCCGCGGACCGTGCCGACAGCCTCCCGCACGCCGAGGCCCCCCACCCGGGCGGTGCCGCCCGGCCGACCTCCCCCGCCGACGCCACCATGCCCCTGCGTCCCGTCGAACCGGACGCGACCGCGGTACTGCCGGCGGCCTCCGCCGCCTCGGCGCTTCCGACGCCTCTGGCACCCGCCGCGACCGAGCCGAGCGTCACCGACCTGCGCATGTTCGACGGCACGGCGGGGGCGGATCGCGGAGCCGCGGAAGCGGGCGGGCCCGGCGGGCGGACGCCCGGGCGACGGCGCCGGAACCTCCTCGTCGCCGCGGCCGGTGCCTGCGTGGCCGTCGTGGCGGCGGCCGGGTACGCGAGCGGGCTGTTCTCCTACGAGAGTCCGTCCCGGGACACCGCCCTGCCGGACGACATCCGCGCGAGCGTGCCGGACGCCCCGTCGAGCAGCGGGGCGTCCACACCCCCGCGGGGCAGCGCCTCGGCCGCTCCTTCGGCCCCGGCCGCACCGCCGCCGTCGCCGTCCCGCAGCGGGAGCCCGTCCGCCTCGCCGTCGCCGTCCGCGCCGAGCGCCTCGGCGAGCGCGTCGCAGTCGCCCTCGCCGTCGGCTCCGCAGCCGTCCGGCTCGGCGACCGGCCCTGAGCAGGCGCCCCCGGACGACGGCCGCCAGAAGGGCGGCCCGACCGTCCTGCGCCTCGGCGACCGCGGCCCGGAGGTCACCGAACTCCAGCTCCGCCTGCGCCAGTTGGTCCTCTACACCGACGACGCCGACGGCACGTTCGACGACCGCCTGGCGGACGCGGTCCGCACCTACCAGTGGTCACGCGGCGTCCAGAGCGACGAACTCGGCGTCTACGACCGGGAGACCCGGGAGAAGCTGGAGTCGGAAACCCGCGAGCCATGACCGGCCCGGGCGCCCTACCGTGACGCCGTGACTACTCAGGTGATCGTTCTCAACGGCGGTTCGAGCTCGGGCAAGTCCGGGATCGTGCGGTGCCTGCAACAGGTCCTGCCCGATCCGTGGCTGGCCTTCGGCGTCGACTCGTTCGTCGACGCGCTGCCGGCGAGGCTGCAGGGCTCGGAGGGCGGAATCACGTTCGCGGCGGACGGCGGCGTGAGCGTGGGCGGGGAGTTCCGGGCCCTGGACGCGGCCTGGACCGAGGGCATCGCCGCCATGGCCCGCGCGGGCGCCGGGATCATCGTCGACGACGTCTTCCTCGGCGGCCCGGCGTCCCGCCGGCGCTGGGAGAAGGCCCTGTCCGGCCTCACCGTGCTGTGGGTGGGCGTCCACTGCGACAGCGCGGTCGCCGCGGGGCGGGAGATCGCCCGGGGAGACCGTGTCGGAGGCATGGCGGCGTCACAGGCCCGGGTCGTGCACGAGGGCATGACCTACGACGTGGAGGTGGACACGACCCACACCGAGTCCTTGGAGTGCGCGCGCATCATCGCCGCGCGAGTGAGGCGGAGGCCTGGGCAGCCCGGGTGAGGCGGCCACCTTCGCCGGCCAGGTGAGGCGGGCGCTCGCCGACCTGATGAGGCACACGCCCTCGCCGCCCAGGCGAGGCCCACGCCCTCACCACCGACGCGACGGGCACACCAGCGCCGCCCCGAGACGGCCGGGACCTCGCCGCCCGAGGCCGGGCGGCCCAGCCGGGCGGCCCGGGTTCACCCGATGTGGAGTCGGATCGTCCCGTCGCCCACAGCCTCCACCCGCACCTTCGTCAGGTCATCCACCACCACGTCCGGCTCGTGGATCGCGGCCCGGGGCCCGATCCCGACGACCGTCATCCCGGCGGCGCGCCCCGCCGCTATCCCGGCTCCGGAGTCCTCGAAGACCACACAGTCCTCGGGGGCGATCCCCAGCTCGGCGGCGCCCTTGAGGAAGCCCTCCGGGTCGGGCTTGCTCGCCCCGACGGACTCCGCCGTCACCCGTACCTCGGGAAGGTCCAGGCCGGCCGCCGCCATCCGCGCCGTCGAGAGCGGCACATCGGCGGAGGTCACCAGCGCGTGCGGCAGCCCGGCCAGCGAGGCCAGGAACTCCGGCGCCCCCGGGATCGCGACGACACCGTCGGTGTCGGCCGTCTCCTCGGCGAGCATCCGGGCGTTGTCGGCGTGGTTCTGCTCCATGGGTCGCTCGGGCAGCAGCAGCGCCATGGAGGCGTAGCCCTGCCGGCCGTGGACGACCTTCATGACCTCGTCCCCGTCGAGCCCGTGGCGCTCGGCCCAGCGCCGCCAGACGCGTTCGACCGAGGCGTCCGAGTTGACGAGGGTGCCGTCCATGTCCAGCAGGAGGGCGCGGGCGGTGAGCACGGCGGTGGCCGTCATCGGCAGCTCCAAGGCTCGGGGCGCGTTCCAGCGCGGGAGGGGGCGGACGACGGATCGCGACCGGCACGCCCCGGGGGGACAAGGCGGCCCCGCCCGCCGGTCAGGGAAAACGAGCGGAGGCCACTTTGTTCCCCCACGGTACAAAACAAGGCGGCCTTCGCGCCAGGGGCCCCCGCGGACGTTCACCCACTGTTCAGCCCGCCCGGCTCAGCCGGTCACCGCCTCCCACAGGCTCCACAACCCGAGCGCCAGCATGACCAGCGCCGCGATCTGTGTGATCAGCCGCAGCGGCACCTTCCTCATCAGCGTCTTGCCGCCGACGATGCCGAGTCCCGCCACGGTCCACAGCGCCAGCACCGCGCCCAGGCCGACGGAGAGCGGGTCGTCGTAGCGGGCGGCCAGATTCGCGGTCATGATCTGGGTCAGATCACCGAACTCGGCGACCAGGATGAGCATGAATCCGGCGCCGGAGACCTTCCAGAAGGACTGGTTCTCCGGCTTGCGGACCTCTTCCTCCTCCTCGCCCTTCTTCAGCAGCAGCACCGCGGCCCCACCCAGGAACAGCACGCCCGTGAGGGCCTGCACGATCTGCTGCGGCAGCAGCGTCAGCACACTGCCCGCCGCGACGGCGAGCGTGACGTGCAGCGCGAAGGCGGCGGCGACACCGGCGAAGACGTAGGAGGCGCGGTAGCGGGTGCCGAGGACGAGGCCGGCCAGGGCGGTCTTGTCCGGCAGTTCCGCGAGGAAGACGACGCCGAAGACGACGGCCGTCACGGTCAGGCTGATCAAGGGTTCCTCAATCGGTCGGGGCTGCCCCACCGAGAGTGCTGGACCTTCACACACGACACCTCGGCACGGCAGCGCACTCGGGACCCGCGCCGGGGGGGGCACGGGTCTGCACTGCTTTGCCGAAGGTCTCGCTGGCGGGTCCTGGGAAAGGACCGCCTCCGGGCGCCGGCTCAGGCGGGCTGAGCAGTATGTCGACGGTCCGGCGAAGAGCTACTCCCCTTCTGCGCCGTCCATCGTACGGGACGCCCTCGAAGGGAAAAGTTCCGCCTCGAACCTTGTCATGTCATGACCGCGTCACTAACTTCTCACCGGGCGCACACCTGTGCGCAACACGGCACCGCGAGCATTCCCCTGCTCGCAAGCCAACACCCCCACCTCCCCAGGGAGTTCGCATGCCCAGGTTCTACGCGCGTCGACGGCTGAGCTTGGCCGCGGCGGCCACCGCGCTCATATCCTCCGTGGCCCTCTTCAACGCCCCCACGGCCTCCGCCGCCCTCCCCACCCCGGTAAGCGGCGCCACCGCCCGCACCTATCTCGCCTCGCTCACCGTCACGACCGAGGACCGCACCGGCTACAACCGCGACCTCTTCCCGCACTGGATCACCCAGTCCGGCACCTGCAACACCCGTGAGGTCGTCCTCAAGCGCGACGGCACCAACGTCCAGCAGGACTCCTCCTGCGCCGCCACCAGCGGCAGCTGGTACTCCCCCTACGACGGCGCCACCTGGTCCGCCGCCTCCGACGTCGACATCGACCACCTCGTCCCGCTGGCCGAGGCCTGGGACTCCGGCGCCGGCTCCTGGACCACCTCCCGCCGCCAGTCGTTCGCCAACGACCTCACCCGCCCGCAGCTCATCGCGGTCACCGACAACGTCAACCAGGCCAAGGGCGACCAGGACCCCGCCACCTGGATGCCCTCCCGGACGGCGTACCGCTGCACCTACGTCCGCGCCTGGGTGCAGGTGAAGTACTACTACGGCCTCTCGGTCGACTCGGCCGAGAAGTCCGCGCTGACGAACTACCTCGCGAGCTGCTGACACGCTGATTCGTGCCGGGACCTCCCCGCCGGCCTCCGTCGCTGCGTACCGTACGGGGCGACGGAGAGGGGAACGACATGAGCGAACTGCGCCTCGGACCGCTGCTGAGGTACACCGACGGCTCGTCCGCGACCGTGTGGGTCGAGACGAGCCGTCCGTGCACCGCCGAGGTGCGCTGCGCCGACGGCGCCGGCGGCACGGCCCGCAGCTTCCAGATCGAGGGCCACCACTACGCGCTGGTCCCGGTGACGGGCCTGACGGCCGGTACGACCACGACCTACGAGGTGCTCCTCGACGACACGCGCGTGTGGCCGCTGCCCGACTCCCCCTTCCCGCCCTCGGCGATCCACGCGCCGGGTCCGGAGGGCGACCTCGACGTCGCCTTCGGCTCCTGCCGCTGGGCCTCCCCGCCGGCGGGCGGCGACGACCCCGTCGGCCCGGACGCCCTGGACGCCCTCGCCACCCGCCTCGCCGCCGACCCCGACGGCGAGCGGCCGCACGTCCTGCTGCTGCTCGGCGACCAGGTGTACGCCGACGAGACCTCCGACTCCACCCAGCGCTGGCTGGCGGCCCGCCGCGACATCAAGGAGGGGCCGGGCCCCGGGGTCGCGGACTACGAGGAATACACGCACCTCTACTACGAGTCGTGGCTCGACCCGCGCATCCGCTGGCTGCTGTCCACCGTGCCCAGTTTCATGATCTTCGACGACCACGACGTGATCGATGACTGGAACACCTCCGCCGCCTGGCTCGCCGACATGCGCTCCACCGGCTGGTGGCAGGAGCGGCTGCTGAGCGGCCTGATGTCGTACTGGGTCCACCAGCACCTGGGCAACCTGTCCCTGGAGGAGCTCGCGGCCGACCCGGTCTACGAGGAGGTGTGCAAGGTCTCCGACGGCACCGACGTGCTGCGCGCCTTCGCCGCCCGGGCCGACGCCGACGCGACCACGGCCCGCTGGAGCTACCGGCGCGACTTCGGGCGCGTACGCCTGGTGATGGTGGACAGCAGGGCCGCCCGGGTCCTCGCCGAGGACGAGCGAGCGATGCTCGACCCGGGCGAGGAGGCGTGGCTGCGCGAGCAGGTGCTGGACGGACCCGAGACCTACGACCACCTCCTGATCGGCACCTCGCTGCCCTGGCTGCTGCCGCACCTGGTGCACGACGCCGAGGGGTGGAACGCGGCACTGTGCGGCGGGGAACGGGGCGAGCGCTGGGCGCGGTTCGGGGAGAAGGTGCGCCGCGCCGCCGACCTGGAGCACTGGTCGGCGTTCCCCGAGTCCTTCGCACGGCTGGCGGACCTGATCGCCGAGGCGGGCTCGGGGCGGGACGCGCCGGCGACGGTGTGCGTGCTGTCCGGGGACGTGCACCACGCCTACATCGCCGAGCCCTCGTGGCCCGGCCGGAGCCCGGACGCCCGGGTCGTGCAGCTCGTCTGCTCCCCCGTCCACAACTCGGTGCCGCTGTCGATGCGGCTGGCCTTCCGCATCGGCTGGAGCGCGATGGCCCGGGGCATCGGCCGCGGCCTGGCCCGGCACGGCCGTCTTCCGAGCCCGCCGGTCGACTGGCGCAAGACCGGCGGCCCCTGGTTCGGCAACCAGCTGATGACCCTGACCCTGCGCGGCCGTTCGGCCCGGCTGCGGCTGGAGCACGCCAAGACCCGCGAGGGAACGGGCCCCCGCCTGACGACACTGCTGGACTCCGAACTCGCCCCCTGACCCCCTGTTCCGCCCGTTTGTCGCGCTGTGACCGGTGATGCCCCGTAAGGCCAGTGAGGCATCCCACAGCGAGCGTCAATCCTTCCCCACGAGACTCGGTTACCGCTCCCGGCGACGGCATGATGAGGCGGACCGTCCGCTTCCAACCCGGCGGACCGCCCACACGCGCCCCACACGCCCGGGAGTCCCACCCTTGTCTGCGCCGCCCGTGGAAACCGAGGAATCCGTACCGCCCGAGGGGCCCGGACCGGCCGCGAGACCCGCGTACGTCTCCGTCGCCCTGGTCGGGGCCGGACCGCGCGGCACCAGCGTCCTGGAACGCCTGTGCGCCTCCGCCCCCGAACTCCTGGCGCCCGGCGCCCGGTTGACCGTGCACGTCGTAGACCCGGACCCGCCCGGTCCCGGCCGCGTCTGGCGCACCTCCCAGTCACCCGAGCTGCTGATGAACACCGTGGCCTGCCAGGTGACCCTGTTCACCGACGACAGCGTGGACTGCTCGGGCCCGATCCGCCCCGGTCCGAGCCTGCACGAGTGGGCGGGCGGCAGGCTGGGCCCGGACGAGTATCCGACCCGGGCCGACTACGGCCGCTATCTGGAGTGGGTGTTCGCCGAGGTCGCACGGCAGGCGCCGCCGGCCGTCCGGGTCGAGACGCACCGGGCACGCGCGATCCGGCTCGACGACGCCCCCGGCGACCGCCAGGCCCTCACCCTCGACGACGGCCGCACCCTGACGGGCCTGTCCGCGGTGGTGCTGGCCCAGGGGCACCTGCCGAGGACCGCGGGCCCGGACCTGCTGCGGCCGGCGGCCCACGCCGCGCGGCACGGCCTTCGGCACGTCCCACCCGCGAACCCGGCCGATGTCGACCTGTCCGCGATAGCCCCGGACGAACCCGTCCTGCTGCGCGGCCTCGGCCTCAACTTCTTCGACCACACGGCCCTGCTGACGACCGGCCGGGGCGGCCGTTTCCTCCGGGACGCCGAGGGGCTGCGCTACCTCCCCTCCGGCCGTGAGCCGCGGCTCTTCGCCGGTTCGCGGCGCGGTGTGCCGTACCGGGCGCGCGGCGACAACGCGAAGGGTCCCTACGGCCGGCACGTCCCGCTCGTCCTCACCCCGGAGGTGATCGCCGGGTTCCGCAAGCGTGCGGACTCCGGGGAGGCGCCCGATTTCCTCACGGAGATATGGCCGTTGGTGGCGAAGGAGGTGGAGACGGTGTACTACGGCGCGCTGATCCGGCGGGCCGCGTCCCGCGCGGGGCGGGAGCGGACACAAGGGCCGCAGAGGGAGCGGGAGTTCACCGATCGCTTCCTCGCCGTCCCGCACGGCGATCCCCTGGAGGCGTCGCTGCTGGAGGAGTTCGGGGTACCGGCCGCCGAGCGCTGGTGCTGGGAGCGGGTCTCCCGCCCGTACGCGGGACGGGACTTCGCGCATCGCGGCGAGTGGCGCGAGTGGCTGCTGGCGCATCTGCGCGAGGACGCCGCCCAGGCCGCCCTGGGTAATGTGCACGGCCCGCTGAAGGCGGCCCTGGACGTGCTGCGCGACCTGCGCAACGAACTCCGGCTGATCGTCGACCACGGCGGCCTCTCCGGTGCCTCCCGCCGCGATCACCTGGACCGCTGGTACACGCCGCTGAACGCGTTCCTGTCCATCGGCCCGCCGCGCCGCCGCATCGAGGAACTCGTGGCGCTGATGGAGGCGGGGGTGGTGCGGGTGCTGGGGCCGCGGCTGCGGGTGTCGGAGGAGGACGGCGGCTGGGCGGCGCACTCCCCCGACGTGCCGGGACCGGCGGTCCGTGTGAGAACCCTCATAGAGGCGCGCCTGCCGGAGCCCGACCTCCGTCACACCGCCGACGACCTCCTGGCCGGTCTGCTGCGGAGCGGGCAGTGCCGCCCGCACGTCGTGGACGGTTATGAGACAGGGGGTTTGGACGTCACGGCGCGCCCCTATCGCCTGATGGATCGTCAAGAGGTTGCACACACAAGGCGGTTCGCGTTCGGCGTGCCGACAGAAGGCGTGCACTGGGTGACCGCCGCGGGAGCCCGCCCAGGGGTGGATTCGGTCACTCTTTCGGACGCGGACGCGGTGGCGAGAGCCGCTCTACGTGCGGCTGGGCCCGGCATCGAGCCCCAACGGGAGGCAAAGCAGTGGCCAAATGTTGAACTTGCAAGCATCAATTAGGCACACCTAACGTGGGCTACTCCGCGGTTCCGTCCCCGACCGGCCTCCCCAGGGGCCGGCCAACCGAAGGAGAGACCCCCCACATGACCGCTCGCCTCAACGGTGCCCAGCCGTACGCGCTCGGCCTGTTCCGGATCGTCGTCGGCCTGCTGTTCGCCTGCCACGGCGCCGTCGCACTCTTCGGCGTCCTCGGCGGCGCGGACGGCAAGGGCGGCACCGCCGCGACCGGCGCCTGGCCGAACTGGTACGCGGCCGTCATCGAACTCGTCGGCGGCATCCTGGTACTGCTGGGCCTCGGCACCCGCATCGCCGCGTTCATCTCCTCCGGGGCGATGGCGTACGCGTACTTCAAGGTCCACCAGCCCCAGGGCCTGTGGCCGATCGAGAACAGCGGCGAGGGTGCCGCGATGTACTGCTGGGCCATGTTCCTGCTGATCTTCACCGGCTCCGGCGCGTTCGGCCTGGACCGGCTGCTGTCCAAGCGCACCTCGACCCAGGAGCAGCGCTCCGCGGACCAGGCGCCGGTGGCCGCCTGAGCCGCCCGCCTCTCCGGACCCACAGCGGCGCCTTCCCCTCGGGGAGGCGCCGTTTCGTCTGCGCCGTCCCATGATCGGCGCACCGGCGTCAAAACTCGCACATATGCCGACACAGCCGGACGACCCGCGACGAGGTGAACAGTCCGCACCGAACGTATGAGCCCCCCGTGAACCGCCCGTCACACCCCAGGCGTACGCTCTATGGCTGTCATGGCCACCCCTGCCGCTCCCCGCGCCACCGCGGCACGGTCTGGCCCACGGGGGAGTCACGGGGAGTTGCGGTGCTGGAGCAAGTGTGGCTGCCGATCGGCAGCCCATGGATATACGCGGTGGTGGCCTTGTCCGTGCTGCTCGACGTGTTCCTGCCGGTGCTGCCCAGCGGCGTCCTGGTGATCACGGCGGCCACGGCGGCGGCAGCGGGCACGGCGACCGACGTGCCCGACATCCTCGCCCTGACCCTCTGCGCCGCCACCGCCTCCGTCCTGGGCGACCTGGTCGCCTACCGCCTCGCCTGGCGCGGCGGTGCCCGCCTGGACCGGGCGATCTCCCGCTCCCGGCGGCTGACCACCGCCCAGCAACGGCTCGGCGCGGCCCTCGCCCGGGGCGGCGGCGCCCTCGTCGTCCTGGCCCGTTTCGCTCCCGCCGGCCGCTCCGTGGTCTCCCTCGGCGCGGGCGCCGCGCACCGCCGCGCCCGCGACTTCCTGCCCTGGTCGGCCCTGGCCGGCTTCACCTGGGCCGTGTACAGCGTGGCCCTCGGCTACTTCGGCGCCCACTGGCTGGGCGCGACCTGGCTGGCGACGGCGGTGTCGGTGGGGGCCCTGTTCGCTGCCGGGGCGGGGGCGGCGTTCCTGATGCGGCGCGAGCCGCGGACGTCGTAGACCGGGCTCCGGCTCACCACCACGACCACCCAGACCTGGAAGCGGCTGAGACATGACCACCACGGAGTCGCGGAAAGCCTCCCGGACGAGAGAAGTCGCGCTCACCGCGAGGCGGCACCCCCGTGCGCTGCTGTGGGTCGCGGCAGGCGTGGTCACTCTCGGGTTCCTCGTCGCGCTCCAGATCGCCGCGCACCGCTTCGGCGCCCAGGGACCGATCACCGAGCAGGCACGCGAGGTGATCCACGCCCCCAAGTCCGGGTTCCTGCTCTACGCCAGCCTGGCGCTGACGATGGTGGTGCTCACCTGGCGGCAACGGCTCATCGCCGTCGGCACCGCGATGGGCATCGACCTCGTCTTCCTGCTGGTGCGATGGCTGACGGGCACCTACCCCGACGAGGGCCACCCGTTCGGCAACGGCGCGCTGTGGGTGATCCTCGGCCTCGCGGTCATCGCCCTGACCCGGCGCACCGGGCCGGAACGCGTCCTGATGCTGAAGGGCGTAGGACTGGGCCTGCTGCTGGTGACCGGACGCAAGACCGGTGACACCTGGCTGCTGATCACGTCGAAGACCCGCCCCCTCACCCTCGACCCGTACGTCGCCATGGCCGACCACGCACTGGGCAACCCGTCGTGGCTGGCGGGCCGGCTCCTGCGGGCGAGCGGCCCGGTCGGCGAGCACGCCCTCGACTACGTCTACGCCCAGCTCGCCGTGGCCGCGGTCTGCGTGGCGCTGTACCAGCTGCGCCACGTGGCGGCCGAGCAGCGCTTCCCGCGCCACCACCTGGTCCGCACCTTCCTGCTGATCGGCCTGCTCGGACCGGCCTTCTACATGATCTACCCCGTCGTCGGGCCGATGTTCGCCTACGGCCCCGAGGGCGGGCACTGGGCGACGGCCGACCTGTGGCCCGACACCCTGCCGCCGGTGATCACCCCGTACGCGATGCCGTTCGACGAGATCACCCCGCGCAACTGCATGCCCAGCCTGCACACGGCCTGGGCGACCACGATCTTCATCCACTCCCGCAAGGGCCCGCGCGCCCTGCGGTACGCCGGCACGTTCTGGCTGGTCGCCACCCTCGCCGCCACGCTGGGATTCGGCTGGCACTACGGCGTGGACCTCGTCGCCGGCGTGGTGTTCGCGTACACGGTCGAGGCGGGACTGCGCACGTACGACCGCGGCTGGGACCCGGCGGGGCTCCGGCTGATCGGCTACGGGACGGTCGTCTTCGCCGTGCTGCTGGCGTCCTACCGCTTCGTGCCGCTGGAGATGGCCGCGTATCCGTGGATAGCCGGCCCCCTCCTGCTGCTGGCGATGGCCTCGGTGATCTACGGCTACCGGCGGACCACGAGGCGCTGGGACGTGGCGCCCGTACCCGCCCCGCGCGCCGAGCCGCAGCCCGAACTGGCGGTCTGAAGGCCCCGCGGGGCCAGTGCTCGGGGGGCCAGTGCTCGGGGGGGGGCCGTGCATGCGCCCCCTAGCTCGCCTTCCGTGCCGCGGCCCCCCGGACCTCCAGTCCGTCCAGCAACTCGGCCGTGGCCTGCGCGACGGCCTCCACGGCGCGGTCGAACACCTCCTGGTTGTGAGCGGCGGGGGCGCGGAATCCCGACACCTTCCGTACGTACTGCAGGGCGGCTGCGCGCACGTCCGCCTCGGTGGCCTCTTCGGGCATCGCGGGCGGACGCAGCGTCTTGATACTCCGGCACATGTCCCCAGTCTCACCCGTCCGGCCCTCGTACGACAGAGATGCCTGCCATGATCGCTCCGAGGCGGCCACCATCCCGGGGCCGACCGACGAGAGGAACTCCTCGTGGCGAACGAACTCAGCGTGGCCGTCCTGGGCCCCGGCGGTGTGGGCGGACTGCTCGCCGCCCTGCTCTCCCGCTCCGGCCACCGCGTGATCTGCCTGTCGGGCGAGAAGACCGCAGAGGCGCTGCGCACCGACGGCATCCAGGTCCGCAGCGCCCGCTTCGGCGACTTCACGGCCCGCGTCGAGGCCGACACCGAGCTGCGGGAGCCGGTCGACGCGTGCCTGGTCACCGTGAAGCACACCGCCCTGGACACCGCCCTGGCGCGGGTTCCCGCCCCGGTGCTGTCCGACGGGCTCGTCGTGCCGTTCCTGAACGGCGTCGAGCATCCGGCGGCCCTGCGCGCCCGCTACCGGCCCGACCGGGTGGCCCCCGCCGTGATCCGCGTCGAGTCCACCCGGGTCGCACCGGGCGTCGTCGAGCACGGCAGCCCCTTCGCGGAGATCGACCTGACCGGCACGGACGTGCCCCGGCCCCGTCTCGACGCTCTCGCCGACGCCCTCGCCGCGGCCGGTCCGGCCACCCGCGTCCTGGAGGACGAGACGGCGGCCCTGTGGGCGAAGATGTCGTTCCTGGCGCCCTTCGCCCTGCTGACCACCCGCTACGACCTCCCCCTCGGCGACGTCCGCACCCGGCACCGTGACGAGCTGACCGCCCTGGTGGAGGAGACGGCCGCGATCAGCCGCGCCTGCGGCGGCCCGGCGGACCCGTCCCAGGCCCTCGCCCGCTACGACGCCTTCCCGCCCTCGACGAAGTCCTCGATGCAGCGCGACGCCGAGGCCGGCCGGCCCCTCGAACTGGACGCGATCGGCGGCGCGTTGCTCCGCGCGGCCGAACGGCACGGGATCCCGGCTCCGGTGACGGCCCGGGTGGTGGCGGAGGTACACCCGTTCGCCTGAACCACAGGAAGGAACTCGCCTGCCAAATTCGAACAGGCGTATCATTGGGGCGTGGCTACGACCTATGACTTTCCGAGTGACCTCCTGGCCGGTCAGGAGGAACTCCATCAGGTCCGGGCCGAGCTGTCGGCCCTGCTGAAGCGGCTGCCCTGGTCGGTGGAGCCGCTGGACGGCTTCAGCGACGACAACGGCTGGCGCAAGGTGGAGCGCCCCGCCTCCCCCGGCTGGACCGCCGACGAACAGGCCGAGGTGGAGAAGCTCCGGCAGCGGGAGCACGAGCTCGCGGTGTTCGTGAGCACGCACCGCTACTGGTCCGAGCTCACCGGCTCCGACCGGGTGGCGGCCCGCTCGCAGCTGAAGCACACGCGGCACCCGCACGGGGTTCCGCCGGAGGAGACCGGCGGAACCCCGTGACCGCAAGCTCCTCGCCGACGCGAACCACTGTTTCCGGCCGGCGGGCAGCAACAGCGGAGGCCCTCCGGGAACATCCCTGGAGGGCCTCCGCCGTAGAACTCGCTGTGGGCGCGGACGGTTTCGAACCGCCGACATCCTGCTTGTAAGGCAGGCGCTCTACCCCTGAGCTACGCACCCGGCTCCCGGGCCTCGCGCCCAGGTCGAGTCGACAGCCTACATGGCCCGGGGCACGGTCCCGCAAACCCGTTTCGCGGACCGTGGCGGGGCCCGCGCCTGGGGTTAGCCCCACCTCACATCCGGGAGTGGCCCGGATCCCCCGGCGGGCCCCGGATCCATACGGTCGTAGAGCGCCCCAGAGCGCCCGTCGTCCGTCCAGGGGGAGATCGTCATGACCACACGCACCGCCACCACACGCACCGCCACAGCCCGCACCGTCGCCCTCGCCGGTGCCGTCGTGGTGCTCGTCGCCGGGCTCAGCGCCTGCGGGGCGTCCGCCGGGGACGACAAGGATCCCGAGCACCGGTCCTTCGGCCTCCAGGGGCGGACCCTCACCGTCGACTCCGACGACTCCGCCCTGGAGATCGTCGCCGCCGACGGCAACCCGGCGGGCAAGGTCGGGGTCACCCGCTGGTTCAAGGGGTCGGTCGTCGTCGGCGATGAACCCGAGGTCACCTGGGACATGCGGGGCGACCGTCTGAAGCTGCGCCTGAAGTGCTCCGGCGTCGTCGCCGACTGCTCGGCCAAGCACCGCATCGAGGTGCCCCGCGGCATCACCGTGAAGGTCGAGGACGGGGACGGCAGCGTCCGCGCCCGCGGCTTCCGGGACCCCCTCAGCATCCGCACGGGCGACGGCTCCGTCCGCGTCAGCGACACCACCGGCCCCCTGGAGCTGCGCACCGGCGACGGTTCCATCCGGGCGGACGTCTCCTCCCACGACGTCCGCACCCACACCGGCGACGGCTCCGTCCGCCTCGAACTCGGCGTCGTACCGGACCGCGTCGAGTCCCGCAGCGGCGACGGCTCCGTGACCATCGCGGTGCCCCGGGCCACCTACCGTGTGACCACCCAGACGGGCGACGGCGGCGTCGACGTGTCCGTGCCCCGCGACGAGAGCAGCCCCCATGTGGTGTCCGCCCACACCGGCGACGGCAAAGTGACGGTCCGAACAGCGAACTGACCGGCCCGTGTGTTCGTCTTCAACCGGTGGGAGAATGACACCGGGCAGGGCGGACCACAGCACGGGAGAGGGATGTGACGGCGACACCAGGACAGCCGGACTCGCCGTCGGTGCCGCGCGCACATCGTGCGCGCCGCCGTATCCCCAGCGCCACAGGCCCACTCCGCGCCACCGGCCCACTCAGCGCCACCGGCCCACTCAGCGTCCCCGGCCCGCTGCGTGTCCCCGGCCCGCTGCGCGACACGCTCGTCCTGGTCGGGCTCCCGCTGCTGGCCGCGCTGGCCCTGCCCGCCGCCTTCGCGGGCGGGGGCACCCGGCGCTGGTTCGGCGGCCGGGCCGAGAACCAGCGGGCCGAGGCCCAGGCCGCCAAGGACGCCGCCGCCGCGGCCTTCTACGAGCTGGACACCGCCCAGCGCGACCTGCGCATCTCCATCGAGACGATCACCGCCGTCGACGACTCCCCCGCCGCCCGGCGCGCCGTCGCCGACTTCGACGCCCTCGGCCGGCGGATCGACGAGGCCAGTCACCGGTACATCGAAGCCGTCGACGCCCACGACCTCGACCGTGACGACCTGGAGGCCTCCGCCGCCTCCCGCGCCCGCAGCGAGCTGACCGCCGCCAAGGAGGAACTCGGCCGGGTCAAGCAGGAGCTCGACCGGTTCACCGACGGCCTCGGCCCGCTCCTCGGCAAGGCCGAGACGCAGCTGGCCCGTCTGGCCCCCGCGGTCGAGCGCGCCCGCCAGGCCCTGCTCGCCGCCTCCAACGCCCTCGACTCCGTCCGGGCGTCCGGTCTGAGGGCGGACGACCTCGCCGCCCGGCTGGCCGCCCTCTCCCCGGAGCTCACCAAGCTGAACCAGGGCGCCGGACAGCACGGCGTCCCGCAGACCCTGGAGCGGGCCGAGCGGGTCAGCCGCGAGGCGGAGGCGGTCCGCGTGGAGGCCGAGCGGCTGCCGGAGCGCGCCGCCGAGATCGACCACCGTCTCGTGTCCCTGCGCACCCGAGCCCAGGCCCTCACCACCCGCTCCGAGCAGGTCGAGCCGACCCTGAGCGAACTGCGCCGCCGCTTCACCGCGGCCTGCTGGCAGGACCTGCAGCACGTCCCCGACGCCGCCGCCGAGAACGTCCGCCAGGCCGAGGCCCGGCTGGCCGAGGCCCGCGCCGCCCGCGCGGAACAGCGCTGGGCCGACGCGACGGCCCTGCTGTCGACCGTGCGGGCCCTGCTGAACAGCACCGACGAGGCCGTGTCGGCCGCCGGCGACCGCCTGCACCGGCTGAACGCGGTGCAGAAGGACCCCCAGCAGGAGATCGACCGCACGCGCTTCGCGATCCGCGACGCCCAGCGTCTCGCGATGGCGGGCCGCAACACCCCCGACCCGCGCCACGCCCGCCCCCTGGACGACGCCGTGGCCCGCCTGGACCGCGCCGTCGCCACCCTGGAGGGCCGCCACCCCGACTACTGGCACTTCCTCACGGAGACGGAAGCGGTCCGCCGGGCCGTGGCCCATGTCGTCTCGGGGATCCGCGAGGAGCGAGGGGCCGGACACTGAGCCCGGCCCCGGCCCGTTCTCAGGTGCGGTAGGCGTAGTAGTACGCGTTCGGGTACGACGCGACGAGGCTCGCCACCGACCTGCGGAGGGTGTTGTTGGAGTGATAGGTCACGTACGGCACCCCGCCGCTCTTGTACGTGACGATCATCGTGTGGTCCTTGGACCCGTCCCGGTCGAAGTCCATCTGGAGGACGTCGCCGACCTCGAGCTGGAAGACGTTGGCGAGCGGCTGGGTCCGCTTGGAGTTCTGGGCGAACCAGGACCACTCGTTGACGCCGATGAACGAGTGCGACTGGATCTCGGCGTTGCCGAACCACTTGGTGTAGTCGTACACGTAGCCGGGCGCGTGCTTCCAGCCGCCCGCCTTCAGGGACTGGCTGACGAAGTTGGTGCAGTCGCCGCCGGCGCCGCGGCCGCTGAAGTCCGGGTAGTCCTTGTTGTAGACGTTCCAGTACTTCTCGGCGTAGGCCGCCATGGCCTTGTAGTCGTACGTCGTGCCGGTCTTCGGGGCGGCGGCCGGGTTGCGGGTGATCGCCGCGCGCGGGGCGTTCGGCGTGGTGTTGTCGGCGGCGGTGGTCGCCTTGACGGGGGCCGGCTTGGAGAGCGTGTTCACCGCGAGACCGCCCTGGTCGGTGTCGCGGATGCCGGTCAGCCGCCAGTCGCCCTGCCGGTCGGCCTTGAAGGTCAGCTCGTGCCGGGCCTGGAAGCCGGTGGTCTTCGGCGCGTTGCCACGGGCCCCGGCGTAGGTCAGGGTCGTGGTCTCGGTGACGTCCGCCTTGGCGGTACGGCCCGTCACCCGCGTGGCGTTCAGGGTGACGGTGGTGCTGGCCTTGCCGTACGTCTCGCCGGCCTTCGCCAGCCTCTCCTTGCGCTGACCCAGTTCGGACAGGGTGGCGTCCTCGGTGCGGGCCGTGCCGGAGGACAGGGCGACGTCGCCCGAGAAGCCGTCGGTCAGCGGCTTGTCCGCGCCGGCCCGCCCGCCGTCGACGAGGGCGTTGGTGCGGTCGGTGAAGACCGCGTCCGCCAGCCGCTGGAAGGTGGCCTTGGTCCGCGCGTCCACCGTCGGGTCGTCGGTGACCGCCGCGCCGGCGCTCCAGTTGGGCAGCAGGGCGACTCCTGCAACGACGGAGGTCGCCGCGGCCCCGATTATCGTGACGCGACGTCGCGTCCCGCTCAATTTCCGTGATTTCACTGGTGTTTCCCCTCTTGCCCCGGCCAATCGGTTGCCGGGGTAGCAGATCTTTGCATGGAATATGCGACTGCTGTGAAGGGTGTTGCACCTGTTACTTTCGGACCTGATCACTTCACGACCGTGGACCAGTCGGGCGACTGTGCCGGGTCCAGGCCGCGCAGCCGCTGGAGGGTCCCGGGCTTCTGCACGTCGAGCCAGTCGGCCAGTTCCTTGAAGGACACGCACTTGACGTCCTTCTTCGTGCACATGTCCTTGACGACCTGGTCGACGGCCCGCATGTAGATGCCGCCGTTCCAGTCCTCGAAGTGGTTGCCGATGAACAGCGGGGCCCGGCTGCCGTAGTACACGCGGTTGAAGCCGGACATATAGGAGGCGACGGTCTCCTGCTCCCACTCGGGGTATTTCGCCGGGTCGCCCTCGGTCTCGCCCCCGGACTGGTTGTAGAGGAAGTTGAAGTCCATCGAGAGGCCCTGGTACTTACCGCCCTCGTACGGGAGCATCTGCAGCGGGAAGTCCCAGATGCCGTCCTTCTTGACGGGCCATATCTGGAAGTCGCCCGCGGAGCTGGCGTCGTAGCGCCACTTGTAGTCCTTCGCGGCCTTCAGCAGGTTCTTCTGGCCCTCCAGGCAGGGCGCGCGGCCGCCGGTGACCTCCTTCCGGATGTCGAACGGCAGCGGGTCGACGTCCTGGAAGCCGGTGTTGGTCTTCCACTTCTCGGTGAACGCGTAGAACTGGTCGATCTCGCTCTTCCACTCCGCGACGCTCCAGTCGCCGCCGCCCTTCTTGCCGCAGAAGTGGCCGTTGAAGTGGGTGCCGATCTCGTTGCCCCCCTGCCACGCCTTGCCGAGTTCCTCCACCGTGGTGCGGATGTGCTCGTCGGTGGCGAAGCTGATCGCCGCCGAGCCCTTGGCGTGCTGGGGCGGGGAGTAGAGGTCCTTCTTGCTCTTGGGCAGCAGGTAGATGCCCGTGAGGAAGAAGGTCATGTGGGCGTCGTACTGCGCGGCCAGTTCCCGGTAGTGCGAGAAGAGCGCGTCGTCGCCCTGCAGCGCGCCGTCCCAGGAGAAGACCACGAACTGGGGCGGCTTCTGCCCCGGCTTGAGCGGCACCGGCTTCAACTGCCCCTTCTGCGGGCCGGTGTAGGAGGTGGAGCCGTCCCCCAGGACCTTCGTCTTTCCGTCCCACCGCGGCTCCTGGTGCGGCTTCGGGGAGGTCCCCTTGCGGGCTCCGGAGGAGGCGGTCGGAGTGGTGGTGTCCGAGCCGGTCAGGGCCAGATAGCCCGCGACCAGGGAGGCGACGACGAGGAGCGCCGCAAGGGTCAGGACCCCCGGGGACGTGGTGCGGCGGGATGCGCGGGGTCGGCGGCGGGATGCGCGGGGTCGGCGGCGGCGGCCGGACGGTTGGTTCATGCGCGGCTCATTCTGCGAGGGGGGTGGGGGGCTGTGCGGTATCGGGCCCCGGGGTCAGCCGATGCCGCGGGCACCGGACCAGATGCGGTACGGGACGCTGTCGCCGGGGGAGCCCGCGATCCCGTCCAGAGGCAGGGGTTCGAGGCTCTTGCCGAGGTCGATGCGGTAGGCCACCACGGCCGTCGACACGGAGTTGGCCGTGCCGACGTACCAGGCGGCGGTGTCGTTCTGCGTGGTGCCGGCCTTGCCCGCCACCGTGGCGGTCGTGACCACCCCCGGGCGGGCGGTGCGGAAGGCGTCCGTGAGGGCGGACTGGACCGCCCCGGCCACACTCGCCTTCACCGCCCGGCGGGCCCCGGGCTTGGTGAGCGGGACCCTGGAGCCGTTGCGGGTGATCCGGGCCACCGAGTACGGCTCGACGTGCTTGCCCGCGGCGGCGAACGTGGCGTATCCGCTCGCCATGCGGATCGCGCTGGGCGTGGCGCTGCCCAGGGACATCGCGGGCACCTGCGGGCCGAAGCTGGAAGGGAGCAGACCCGCCCGCTGGGCGGTGTCCCGCACGGTGTCCAGACCGGTGTCCATGCCGAGCTGCATGAACGGTGTGTTCACCGACAGGGCGAGTGCCCGGCCCAGGGCGATCCGCCCGTAGGACTTCCCGCCGTCGTTGCGGGAGGTGACCTGTTTGCCACCGCGGTCCCAGTAGGGGCCCTCGGGTGTCCTGACGGCGATGCCGTCGTCCCCGTCGTACAGCGTCTGCGGGGTGACCTCGGTCGCGGCGCCGTCGCGGGTCGTGTGCACACCGTGCTCCAGGGCGGCGGCGTAGACGAACGGCAGGAAGGCCGAACCGGCGGGGACGGTGGTCGCGTTCGACTCGTTGTAGCCCTGCTCACGGTGGTCGGGGCCGCCGTGGACGGCGAGGATGCGCCCGTCGGTGGCCACCGAGGAGGCGCCGAAGTGCAGGGACTTCGCCTTGGCCGGGTCGTCCTTGCGCGCCTTCTTGCGGGCCTTGTCCACGGCGTCGGTGAGCGCGGTCTCCTGCTTGCGGTCGAAGGTCGTGTAGATCTGGTAGCCGCCGAGGTCGAACTCCTTGGCCGATATGTTCGCCGCCTTCTTTGCGTACCGGGCGGCCAGTTCCACGAGGTAGTCGCTCTGCTTGCCGGTGTCGAACCCCGGCGCCCGCTTCAGCGGCTCGGGGAACTTCTTGTATGCGGCCCGCTCCGCCTTCGGCAGGGTGCCTGTCTCGACCATGCGGTCGAGTATCCAGGACCAGCGCTCCACGGCCCGGGCGTGGTTGGCCTCGCTCAGCGTCGGGTCGTAAAGGCCCGCGCCCTTGAGGAGGGAGGCGAGGAAGGCGGCCTCGCTGACGTCGAGTTCGCTGACGTCCTTGCCGTAGTAGGCCTGGGCGGCGCGCTGGATGCCGTAGGTGCCGCGGCCGAACCAGCTCGTGTTGAGGTAGCCCTCGAGGATGTCGTCCTTGCTCATCTCGTTGTCGAGCTTGAGGGCGAGCATGGCCTCGGTGAACTTGCGTGAGACGGACTGGTCCTGGCTGAGGTAGACGTTCTTGACGTACTGCTGGGTGATGGTCGAGCCGCCCTGGGTGTTGCCCTGACCGACGGTGCGCCACAGGGCGCGGCCGATGCCGCTGACGGATATTCCGGGGTCGCTGTAGAAACTCGCGTTCTCCGCCGCCAGTACGGCCCCGCGGACGTCCTCGGGTATGTCCTTCAGGGGCATCGCCTGCCGCCGCACCCAGCCGGTGCGGGCCATGGGCGTCCCATCGGACCAGAAGTAGACGTTGTCCTGCTGGGTGGCGTACGTGTTGAGGTTCTCCGGTATGTCGGTGGCGGCGTAGGCGGAGCCCAGGAGGACGACGGTCAGGCCGGTGAACGTCAGGGCGGCACCGAGCCATTGCCGCCAGGAGGGCGCCCAGCGCCGCCAGCCGGTGCGGTCGGCGTGCGGGTAACGGGGCCGCAGGCGGCGGGCGTCGGAGGCGACGCGAGTGGCGAGCCGGGCCAGCCCCGGGGCCTTGGCGGTCAGACGGGTCAGGGGGGAGGGCCGGGGGGCCCTGCGCCGCCGGCGCGATCTGTCCGGTGCACTCCCGTCCTCCGCCGCGCCGGACGGCTTGTCCGCCTGGCCGGTCGAGGCCGCCCCGACGACGCGCAACATCATGGTCTCGTCCGCGTGCACGGAGTCGGGGACCTTCAACTGCATGGTCTCGTCCGGTTCCCGCCCAGCCTTCGACACGGCTGCGTCTCCCTCCCGCTCACGGTGGTGCTCGCGCGGAAGGGCTCGGCTGCAGTGGTCGACGGCAGCGATCCCTCGTCATCCCCCGCTTCGACGGCTTCTCGCGCGTTCGAAAGTTATCAGCGGCCTTTACAGGTCCTCCACACCGGTACGGCAACAATGGCCGGAGGGGTTCGCGAAAGGCGGCATCTACGTAGGCGCAGATTAATCTGTCCCCATGCCTCGCTACGAATACCGCTGCCGGACCTGCGGCGACACCTTCGAACTGAGCCGTCCCATGGCCGAGTCGTCCGACCCCGCGGCCTGCCCCTCGGGCCATGCCGACACGGTGAAACTCCTCTCCACGGTCGCGGTGGGCGGCTCCGCCTCCGCACCGGCGTCCGCGCCCCGCGCGAGCGGCGGCGGTGGGGGCGGCTGCTGCGGAGGCGGCTGCTGCGGCTGACGCCCTCCCCCGGGCTTCCTCAGGAACCCTTCAGCTTCGGTTTCCTAGCGTGGTGGCATGACAGCCATCGCAGCGGACGCCGGGCCGCAGTGGGTCAACGACCTGATGGACGCGCTGGGCGCGCCGGGAGCCGGTCTCGCCATCGCCCTGGAGAACCTGTTCCCGCCGCTGCCCAGCGAAGTGATCCTGCCGCTGGCCGGGTTCGCCGCTAGCAGCGGCCGGATGAGCCTGCTCGCCGTCCTGCTGTGGACGACGGCCGGCTCGGTGATCGGCGCGCTCGCGTTGTACGGGGTCGGCGCACTGCTCGGCCGTGACCGGACGGTGGCGATCGCGGCCCGGCTGCCGCTGGTGAAGGTCTCCGACATCGAGAAGACCGAGGCCTGGTTCCTGAAGCACGGCACCAAGGCCGTGTTCTTCGGACGGATGATCCCGATCTTCCGCAGCCTGATCTCGGTGCCCGCGGGCGTCGAGCGCATGCGCCTGCCCGTCTTCCTGGGACTGACCACCCTGGGCAGCGCCATCTGGAACACGGTGTTCGTCCTCGCGGGCTACTTCCTCGGCGCGAACTGGCATCAGGTCTCGGACATCGTCTCGACCTACTCGAAGGTGGTCCTGGCCGTGGCGGCGCTGGCGGTGACGGCGTTCGTCGCCGTACGACTGCTGCGACGCGCCAAGGAGACACGCCCTGAAGGGGCGCGGGGAACTGCGCGAACCGCCACGACGACGCCGCACCCGCACGACGACCAGGACACCCGAGTTCTCAGGCGCCCCGTACTGCCCCCAGAAGCTCCCGCAGGATCCGCTCCCCGGCGAGAACACCCCGGTCGGGAAGCACCCTGAGCGAGGGAGCCGTGAAGCCGGTGTCGGCCAGCTCCCCGTGCCCCGGTCGCCAGCCCCGGTCCGCCGCGAGGAGCAGGTCGGTATCGAGCAGGGAGTCACCCGCGGCGAGCGTGAGATCGGCACCGGTCCGCCGCGCGACCTCCCGCATCGCCGCGCTCTTGGTGAGCGGCTTGGGAACGGCGTAGATCTTGCGGCCCTGGAGGGACACGGTCCAGCCGCGGTTCTCCGCCCACACCGCGAGTTCCTTCACCCAGTCCTCGTCGAGCAGCTCGCGCTCGACTACGAGATAGGCGAAGAGGTCGTCGGCGACGCGGTGCTTGCGCACCCAGACCGGGTCGGCGGCTCTGAGCAGGTGCTCCTGCACCTCGGCCAGGGGCGCGCACTGGTCGGCCAGCCGTGCGGTCACCTGGGCATGCCAGTCGGGGTCGGAGACACCGTCGACCAGGAGATGGCCGCCGTTCGCGCAGATCGCGTACGTGGGCTCCGGGCCCGGCAGGTTGATGCGCTGGTACTGCTTGCGCGTCCGGGTCGTCGTGGGCACGAATACGGCCGCGTCGCCCAGGTCGGTGAGGAGCTGCGCCGCCGTCTCCGTCATGTAGGACAGCGGCTTGCTCTCGTGCACCTCCACGCACAGCAGCCGGGGCGCCCGCGCGTCCGGCATGGTGAGCGCCAGGGCTGCGGCGGAGTAGATCAGGGTGCGATCGAGGTCGCTCGCGACGAGGACGGGCATCAGAGCGACACCGCCTTGCCGTCGGCGCCGGTCGCGCCCCGGGTGTACTTGGGATGGATCAGGCCGACGCAGGTGTAGGGCAGTGCGTCGACCTCCTCCACGGGCACGCCGCGTTGCTCGGCCAGCAGGCGCACGTGGTCGAGGTCGCTGCCCGCGCCGGCGCGTGCCAGGACCTTCCAGGGCACGCGGCGCAGCATGACCCGGGTGGTCTCGCCGACGCCGGGCTTGACGAGGTTCACGTCGTGGATGGCGTACTCCTCGCTGATGCGCTCGACGGCGGCCCAGCCCTCCCAGGTGGGTGAGCGGTCGGTCGCGAGCAGTTCCTTGGCCTGGGCGCAGGCGGCGTCGGCGACCTCGGGGAAGCGGGCGGACACGGCGTCCAGGAAGGCCACCGAGACGTCGGTGCCGGCGAGTTCGCGGTAGAACTTCGCGCCGTGGAAGTCGTCGGGGCCGACCAGGTCCGCGCGCAGCACGGTCCGCGAGATCAGGCCGGAGACGGTGGAGTTGAGGCAGGCGGAGGGGATGAGGAAGTCCTCGCGGGTGCCGTAGGTCCGGACGCAGGAGCCCGGGTCGGCCAGGACGGCGATCTCGGGGTCGAAGCCGGTGATGCCGTCGGACTTCTCGAACTCCTCCAGGGCCTTGGCGAGTTCGCGGGTGATGGCGCCCTTGCCGGTCCAGCCGTCGACGAAGACGACGTCCCGGGGGTCGTGGTGCCGGGCGAGCCAGCGCAGCGCGTTGGCGTCGATGCCCCGTCCGCGGACGATCGACACGGCGTAGTGCGGCAGGTCGAGGCCGTGCCGGTGCTGGGCCCAGCGGCGCATGAGGATGCCGACGGGGGTGCCCGCGCGGGCCAGGGAGACCAGCACGGGGCGCGGGGACCGCTCGGCGAGGACCGTCTCGGTGACGACGCCGACCGCCTGGGCGATCCGGGCCGCCGAGTCCTCCAGCGCGGCGTGGAACAGCTCCTGGTACTGCTCGCTCGGCTGGTACTCCACGGGCAGCGACTCCGCGTAGTGGGCGCCGCCGCTCTGGATCGCCTCCTCGCGCTCCTCGGTCGGCGCCTCCAGCGTCACGTCCGAGAGGTCCTGGAGCAGCCAGCCGACCTCCTCGGGCGCGTACGAGGAGAAGGCGGGGCCGCGGAGGGGCTCGGGCAGCATGGAGGGCCTTTCGGGGGCGTACGACGGTATGACGGCGAGCAGGACCCGCGGCGTGTGCGCGGCGAGGCGGGCCAGCAGACCGTCGGGCGCGTGCAGCGCGGGGGTGTCCCCGGCCGAGTCGACCACCGCGACGACGGCGTCGAATGCGGCGCCGGCGACGTTGTAGGCGTATCGCTCGCCGGGGCCGTCGGCGGGGTCGTCGTGGGCGGGGAAGGCGAGGCGGGTGCGTATCGCGTAACCGGGGTCGTCGACGGCCAGGACGGGTGAGCGGGTGGTGGTGGAGTAGCGGACCTCGAGGTCCGTCACCCGTTCCAGCTCCCGGGCCAGCCTGAGCGGCGCGTACATCAGTTCTTCGAAGCCGAGGATGTGCACGCGGCGGGCCCCCTCGGGCAGTGCGTGCGCCAGGCGGCGGGCCATCGCGGGGAGGGCGTCTTCCAGGAGCTCCCGATGCGCGGGGGTGAATCCATGTCGGCCCCCGTCGGGGAGACCGGCGGGCCACTGCAGGTCGATGCGGGTGGCCTGGGGAGCGGTGCCGTTGTCGTCCGGGTGCGGGTCGGTGGGGGCTGGTCGCGCAGTTCCCCGCGCCCCTAGGGGGTCGGCCTCCTGGTCGGCTGCAAGGGCAACGGCGCTGTTCGGGGGCGCGGGGCTGTGTTGATTTGCGGCTCCGCCGCGGGGCGCGAGCGGCCACGACGGCGCCGCACCCGCCGACGAACTCTCCGCCGCACTCTCGGACGCGTACCGCGCCACCAGCTCCTGCCCCTTCTCCAGCACCCCCTCGGGCAGCCGAACAGTCCCTCGGGCAGCCGTCACCAGATCGACCCGGGCTCCGATCTCCTCGGCGAAATCCGCGAGGCGCCCCGCATCGGCAGCCGACCGCATGTCCACCAACGCCACCACGACATACCTCCGCCGCGGATACCGCGCATGAAGATCACGCACGGTGTTCAGCACCGTGTTCCCCGTGGAGAACTCGTCGTCGACCAGGACCAGCGGTCCGTCACCGCCGAGCAGCGCGGGGTCCTCCGGCAGGAGCAGGTGCGAGGTCGCGTGGGAGTGGGCCTCCTCGAAGCCGCCGGCCGTCGCGACACCGGCGACCGGGCGGCGGGTGGAGTGCAGGTAGGGGGCGAGGCCCAGCCCGTCGGCGACGGAGTGGCCGAGGCCCGTCGCGGTCTCCGCGTAGCCGAGGACGACGGCCCGGCCCGCCTCCCGCGCGCCCAGCAGCTCGCGCACCCGGCGGCCGAGCTCGACGCCGTAGCCGTAGACGACGGACGGCGACTGCGGCACATGCTTGCCGAGCACGTTCGACACCAGCAGATGGGCCCGCTTGGGGTTGCGGCGCAGCGCCAGCCCCAGCAGGCCGGTCAGCCGGTCGTCACCGACGAGCTCGACGCCGAGCCGCTCGGCGACCCAGCTGCCGGACCAGACGCGGTCGCCCTCGTCGCACACCTGATGCTCCCCCTCGTTCACTGCCGTCTCAGCCTTCTCAGCCTTCTTCATGGATCCCTTGCGTCGTGCCGTCAGTCCGGCAGACCCGCCGCCAGCAGTTCCACGAAGCCGATGTCCTGGTTCGCCACGCCGAAAACCTCGGCCCGCAGCAGGGTCCGCTCGGCCCAGGCCCGGTGCGGCTTCACCTCGTTCATCTTGTTCGTGTACGCCGATCTCAGCACACCGCCGCCACCGCGCTCCGGCCGCAGGATGTCCTGGGCGTCCGAGAACTCCTCGTGACTGACGACCGACAGGGCGTGCACCGGCAGCACGTGCGAGGGGTGGATGCAGGTCTTGCCCAGCAGGCCGTTGGCATGGTCCAGGGAGATCTCCCTCAGCAGGCCGTCCATGGCGTGCTCAATCAGCTTCTCGCGCAGTTCCGCGGCCTGCACCTCAAGGAAGGGGCTCTGCCGCAGCTGCGGCTTGAACATGCGCTCCTGGACCCTGAAGTACTCCCACACGGGCCCGGTCACGGTGAAGCCTGTGCCGTCGGCGCGGCCCAGCATGTTCACCACGTCGGCGATCACGGAGGCGACGATCTGGACGTCGTAGGCCGTCATGTCGGGGCCCCGGCGCAGCCCGTAGGAGGAGCAGAAGTCCGTCACACCGAGGCGCAGGGCGAGCACGCGGTCCCGGTACTTGTCGATCGCCCGGGAGATGCCCTCCAGGGTCTCCACGCGCGACTCCCGGTAGAGCAGCTCCGGGGACTCCAGCACGGGCATGGCGAAAAGGCGACGGCCGCTTTCGGCCTCGGCGACGGCCAGGGCCTCCAGGAAGGGGATGCCGCGTTCCTCGGTGAACTTGGGCAGGACGAATCCGGACAGCTGCCGGACGGCGGGGCCGAGGCGGCGCACCAGGTCGGGTATCTGCTCGGGGGTGCGGACCCGGACGAACAGCAGCGGCAGGTCGGCGTCCGGGAGCTCGTGCAGGGCGGTCAGCTGGCGGACCAGGTTCTCCTCGCCGGGGCCGACGTCCGCGTCGTCGATCGAGTCCTCCAGGCACAGCACCATCGACACCACACCGCGCCCGGCCTGCTTGAGGACGTCGTCGGCGAGGCGCGGCCTGGTGGCCGGGCTGTACAGCGTGGCGCCCAGGGCGGCCGCGAGCAGCCGGGCCGGGGAGTCCGGGGTGAACACTCCCGGCTCGCGGTGGAAGAGACGCTTCCGCACCTCAGGGGCGACGTGCCCGAAATGACGCATGAAACTCCCCCGTGGTGGTGGTGCGGCCTGCGAATCGACGAAAGGTGGCCGGTAATAGTACGTAGAAGTCCGTGTCACAGGTTCCCATCAGGCATGAATTTCAGGTAACGCGGGCAATCACAGCCAGTACCCGGTCATGACAAACGTAGTCCGCGACGGCGGTCGGCGCCGCTCGCGACCAGGGCCCCCGCGTTGTCGTGAGCAGGACCGAGCAGGCAGGATGACCGCATGACGCACGCGATGCTGAAGGGGTCGAACGTCCCGCTGGAAGCCACCACGGTGCGCGCCGTGCTGCGCTGGACGCCCGGGCAGGGGGTTCCGGACGTCGACGCCTCCGCGCTGCTCCTCGGCCCCGACGGCCGTGTGCGCTCCGACGAGGACTTCGTCTTCTACAACCAGCCCCGGCACCCGGCCGGAAAGGTGTGGCGGCTCGGCAAGAAGCGGGTCGCCGAGGGCCTGACCGACACGATCCAGACAGAGCTCACCGGTGTCGAGTCCGAGGTCGGCCGGATTCTGCTCGTCGCATCGGCGGACGGCGTGACGTTCGACCGGGTGCAGGCCCTGCGCATCCTGCTGTACGACGCCGCGGACACCGGCGCGGAGGCGCTGGCGTACTTCGACGTCAAGCCGGAGACGGGCGAGGAGACCGCGCTGATCTGCGGCGAGCTGTACCGGCGCGGGGAGGGCTGGAAGTTCCGGGCGCTCGGCGAGGGCTATTCGAACGGGCTGAAGGGGCTCGCGACGGACTTCGGCATCTCGGTCGACGAGTCGGAGGCGCTGGAGGAGGCGACCACGACGGTCCCCGCTCCTCCCACCACGAACACGCCCGCGCAGCCGACGACCGCCGGCCCGGCCCGGCAGTCCCCCGAGGTCTCCCTGCCGCTGCCCCCGGAGCAGCCGACCACGGCGCCCGCGCAGCCCGGGTACGGCTACCCGCAGCAGCCGCCGACGACGCAGCCGGCCTACGGCTACCCGCAGACCACGGGCCGGCCCGCGTACGGCTACCCCCAGGCACCGGCCGCGGCGGGCGCCGCGGGGGCGCAGCCCGGCTACGGCTACCCGCCGCCGGTCGCGGCGGTCCCCGACCCCGACTTCCGGCTGCCCCCGCAGGGCCCGCAGTTCATCGGGCGCTAGGAACCTTCGGGTCCGTCGCGGGCTCGGGTCAGCGGTCGATCTTGGACTTGTAGCCGCGCCCCCACTGCAGCCCCCACCCGTACAGACGGTCGAGCTCGGCCTGGAAGCCGTAGACGAACTTCGCCTCGCGGCGGACGACGATCTCGTCCTTGACCTTCTCGATCATGACGACGGCGCAGGAGCGGGCCTGCGGCTGGCGTTCGTCGAGGTGGACCTCGATGCGGGGGCCGCTGCTCGGGTAGAGGGTGACGCTGGCGTGCGTGCGGTCGAAGGCGGGTGTCTGGTCGTAGATGTAGACGAAGACCAGCAGCCGCTTGATGCTGTCGCGGTGGTCGAGGTTGATGTACATCGTCTCGCCGGACCCGGAGCCGAACCGGTCGTCGCCGCTGAGCTTGACGTACGGCGCCGCGTTGACGTCGCCGTAGTAGCCGCCGAGGGGCTGGACGACGCCCTTGCTGCCGTCCTGGAGTTCGTAGAGGCAGCCGAGGTCGAGGTCGACGTTGACCATGCTCTGGCTGTGGCCGACGACCTCGGGGGGCCTGAGTGCCCGGAAGGGATGGCGCAGCAGGCTCTCGCGCTGGGAGCCGCCGATGTCGGACGTGCGCATCCGCCAGCTGAGGTTGACGCGCAGATGGCCGCTGGCCGCGCCCTGCTTGGTGAGTGATATCTGCGCCCGCCGCTTGGTCAGTTCGATCGCGTTGGTCGACGCGTCGCCCGAGTCGAACTGCACATCGCCGCGCCGGAGTCCGTCGAACAGTCCCATTCCGCCCCCACGTTCACTTGGAGACCGCAGGTCATCGCCGTACCCACGGCCCATGACGACCGAACGGGGCGGCCGCCGAGGAGTCCTCGGTAACCGCCCCGCACAGAGCGTTCCTCACTGGGAGGGGTGTCACACCCCGGACGAGACCTCAGTCTTCTCGTCCGAGTCGGCCTTTCCCTCGGCCGCCGCGAGCGCCTTGTTGCGGCGGACGGAGGACCAGAAGGAGGCGGCGATCAGGACGACACCGATGAGGCCGGTGATGATCTCGTTGATCTCGTACTGGATGGTGACGAGCAGGATCATGGCGAGGGCACCGATGGCGTAGTGCGCGCCGTGCTCCAGGTAGACGTAGTCGTCCAGGGTGCCCTGGCGGACCAGGTAGACCGTCAGCGACCGGACGTACATGGCGCCGATGCCGAGGCCGAGGGCCATCAGGACGATGTCGTTGGTGATGGCGAAGGCGCCGATCACGCCGTCGAAGGAGAAGGACGCGTCGAGGACCTCGAGGTAGAGGAACATGAAGAACGCGGCCTTGCCGGCCAGCGCGACGGCGGAACGGGGCTTGCCGGTGCGCTCGGCCTCTTCCTCGGCCTCGTGCTCGCGCTCCTCCTCCTCTTCGAGCTTGTCCTCGAAGTAGCCGGAGAGACCGCCGACGATCATGTAGGTGATCAGACCGGCGATGCCGGAGAGCAGGACCGTCTCGGCCTTGTCGACATGTGCGCCGCCGTGCTGGTGGGCGTTGGCCGCGAAGGTCAGCGCCGAGATCAGCAGGACGATCAGCGCGATGCAGACCGACAGCATGTCGACCTTGCCGAGCTTGGCCAGCGGGCGCTCCAGCCAGCCGAGCCACTTGATGTCCCGGTCCTCGAAGATGAAGTCCAGGAAGATCATCAGCAGGAACATGCCACCGAAGGCGGCGATCGACGGGTGAGCGTCCGTCACCAGCTGCTGGTACTGGTCCTTGTCGTTCAGCGCGAGGTTGACGGCCTCGATCGGGCCGAGCTGGGCACTGACCGCGACGATCACGACGGGGAAGACCAGTCGCATGCCGAAGACGGCGATCAGGATGCCGATGGTGAGGAAGATCTTCTGCCAGAAGGCATTCATCTTCTTCAGGATCCCGGCGTTGACCACCGCGTTGTCGAAGGACAGCGAGATCTCGAGGACGGAGAGGATCGCGACGACGCCGAGCGCGGTCCACCCGCCGAACAGGACCGCCGCGACCAGGCCGAGCGCGGTGACCGCGAACGACCACCCGAAGGTTTTCAGAACCACTGGCTTCCCAATCGTGTGTGTACGGGGCTCCCCCGCGCCGTACCCGGCTTTACGAACTTTTGAAGCCGAAGTCTAGTCGTCCCCCCTCGGCACCCCACTGGGCCCCGGATTTTGCTCATAACGCGTTATGAGACGTTGACCCCGAAGTCCAGCGCGATGCCCCGTAGCCCCGACGCGTACCCCTGTCCCACCGCCCTGAACTTCCACTCGCCCTGGTAGCGATAGAGCTCGCCGAAGATCATCGCGGTCTCCGTGGAGGCGTCCTCACTGAGGTCGTAGCGGGCGAGTTCCTGGCCGTCGGCCTGGTTCACCACCCGGATGAAGGCGTTGCTGACCTGGCCGAACGTCTGGCCGCGCTCGTCGGCCATGTGGATCGAGACCGGGAAGACGATCTTGTCGCAGTGTGGCGGCACCTTGGGGAGGTCGATCAGCAGCGACTCGTCGTCGCCGTCGCCCTCGCCGGTGAGGTTGTCACCGGTGTGCTCGACCGAGCCGTCCGGGCTCTTGAGCTGGTTGTAGAAGACGAACCACTCGTCCCCGAGCACGCGCCCGCTGCTGCACATCAGGGCGCTGGCGTCGAGGTCGAAGGGCGCTCCGGTGGTGGAGCGCGCGTCCCAGCCGAGCCCGACCATCACCTGAGTGAGGTTCGGCGCGGCCTTGGACAGGGAGACATTGCCCCCCTTGGCGAGCGTGACGCCCATGATGCTGTCCCTCCCCTTGGGGCCACAGGCCCGGTGGTGTCACTGAGGTGGTCCTGCGCGTCCGGCGCCGCACGTAAACCGTGCGGCGCCGGACAAGAAGACCTTTCGGGCCCCGTCGCCGGGGCCCTCTCGGTGGTTCAGACGTTCACGCCGAAGTCCTGCGCGATGCCGCGCAGGCCCGAGGCGTAGCCCTGGCCGATGGCGCGGAACTTCCAGTCCGCGCCGTGCCGGTAGAGCTCACCGAAGACCATGGCGGTCTCGGTGGAGGCGTCCTCGCTCAGGTCGTAACGGGCGATCTCCGCCCCGCCGGCCTGGTTCACCACGCGGATGAAGGCGTTGCGGACCTGGCCGAAGGACTGCTGGCGGGTCTCGGCGTCGTAGATGGAGACCGGGAAGACGATCTTCTCGATCTCCGGCGGGACGGTCGCGAGATTCACCTTGATCTGCTCGTCGTCGCCCTCGCCCTCACCGGTGATGTTGTCACCGGTGTGCTCGACGGAGCCGTCCGGGCTCTTGAGGTTGTTGAAGAAGATGAAGTGCTGGTCGTTACCGACCTTGCCGGAGTTGTTCAGCAGCAGCGCGCTGGCGTCCAGGTCGAAGTCCGTGCCAGTCGTGGTGCGGACGTCCCACCCCAGACCGATGATGACCGCGGTCAGGCCCGGCGCCTCCTTGCTCAGCGATACGTTGCCGCCCTTGCTGAGGCTGACTCCCACGAGTCCTCCATTGGTGTCCAGGGGCGGATGCCCCGTTGTGCTCGGATGTCGGATCAACGAGTCGATCCTAGTGACGGGTTCCCGCCCCTCGCAGGCCCTGGAGCCCACATTTCGGCGGGTGTCGGGCGCATGCCGCCCGACCGGCGTCACAGGGAGTCGAGCGCCTTCACGTAGTCGTTCAGGTCGCGCGCGTCCGGCAGGCCGTTGACGACGGTCCACCGCACGACGCCCTCCTTGTCGATGACGAAGGTGCCGCGCACGGCGCAGCCCTTGTCCTCGTCGAAGACGCCGTAGGCACGCGAGACGTTGCCGTGCGGCCAGAAGTCGGACAGCAGCGGGTACTCCAGGCCCTCCTGCTCGCCGAAGACGCGCAGGGTGTGGATGGAGTCGTTGGAGACGGCGAGCAGCTCGGTGTCGCGGTCGGAGAACTGCGGCAGGTTGTCGCGCAGCTCGCACAGCTCGCCGGTGCACACGCCGGTGAAGGCGAAGGGGTAGAAGATCAGCACCACGTTCTTCCGGCCCCGGAAGTCGGACAGCCGCACGGCCCGGCCGTGGTTGTCCTTGAGTTCGAAGTCGGGGGCCTTCTCGCCGGCCTGGATCGCCATCGCTGTGGGTGTCCCTTCGTGCGGCTTTTCGGGTGAGACCACCCTACGCAGACACCGGCACAGGCCGACGGGCGGGCCGACGACGCCGGCCCGCCCCGCCGTACGACTAGCGCTTGGACTTGGCGGCCTTCGGCGTCGCCAGCCGGCTGCCACTCCAGTCCTTGCCGACGCTGACGCTCTTGGACGCCGTCAGACCCGCCGTGGTGGCGGCTTCCGAGATGTCACTCGGCTCCACGTACCCCGAACGGCCGGTCTTCGGCGTGAGGAGCAGGATCGCGCCGCCCTCTTCGATGTACGTGGTGGCATCGACCAGCGAGTCCGTCAGGTCGCCGTCGTCGTCACGGAACCACAGCACAACGGCATCGGCCACGTCGTCGTAGTCCTCGTCCACCAGGTCGGCCTCGATGATGCCCTCGATGGCCTTGCGGAGCTCCTGGTCCACGTCGTCGTCGTAGCCGATCTCCTGGACCACCTGCCCGGGCTGGAACCCCAGCCTGGCGGCAGGGTTCGTCCGCTCCTCCGCGTGGTCCGCGGTCGCGCTCACGGGTTGCCTCCTGATCATGTCTTGGGAATAACTCAGCCACGCGCGTGCGCGAAGCATTGGCCGTAGTCCACACGGGCGGGACGGATCGCGCAAGTACCCGGCCGTTCAGACCGCCGAAACGGTGACGATCCTGGCGGTGTCACCGCAACTTCAGGCACACCATCATGGCCCGAGGTGACGCACACCACACCTTTCTGCCCTGTTTGGGCGTTTGGGAATCGTCTGCGGGTACGAGACTCGAAGGTATTCGCCCCATACGTCACGGAGTCGATCTCGCGTCTGGGTTACCGCTGGGTAGAGATGACGTTTCCCGGCCCCGAGGTGGACCATGGGAGCGGCGCGCCCCCCAGCGACGACGCCCCGGCGACGACAGCGAAACAGCGGCCCTCGCAGGCCCTCTGACAGGTAAGGAACAGCGTGGCTTCCGCATCCGATCGCAACCCGATCATCATTGGCGGCCTTCCGAGTCAGGTTCCTGACTTCGATCCCGAAGAGACGCAGGAGTGGCTCGACTCCCTCGACGCCGCCGTCGACGAGCGCGGCCGGGAGCGAGCCCGCTATCTGATGCTGCGGCTGATCGAGCGGGCCCGTGAGAAGCGCGTGGCCGTGCCGGAGATGCGCAGCACGGACTACGTCAACACCATCCCCACCAAGAGCGAGCCGTTCTTCCCGGGCAACGAGGAGATCGAGCGCAAGGTCCTCAACGCCACCCGCTGGAACGCGGCGGTGATGGTCTCCCGGGCCCAGCGCCCCGGCATCGGCGTCGGCGGTCACATCGCCACGTTCGCGTCCTCCGCCTCCCTCTACGACGTCGGCTTCAACCACTTCTTCCGCGGCAAGGACGACGGCCTCGGCGGTGACCAGGTCTTCTTCCAGGGGCACGCCTCGCCGGGCATCTACGCCCGCGCGTTCCTGCTGGACCGGCTGAACGAGGGGAACCTGGACGGCTTCCGCCAGGAGAAGTCGAAGGCGCCGCACGGCCTGTCGTCGTACCCGCACCCGCGGCTGATGCCGGACTTCTGGGAGTTCCCGACGGTGTCGATGGGCCTCGGCCCGATCGGCGCGATCTACCAGGCGCGGATGAACCGCTACATGCACGCGCGCGGGATCGCCGACACCTCGAAGTCGCACGTCTGGGCCTTCCTCGGCGACGGCGAGATGGACGAGCCGGAGTCGCTGGGCCAGCTGTCCATCGCCGCGCGCGAGGGCCTGGACAACCTCACCTTCGTCGTCAACTGCAACCTGCAGCGCCTCGACGGGCCGGTGCGCGGCAACGGCAAGATCATCCAGGAGCTGGAGTCGATCTTCCGCGGGGCCGGCTGGAACGTGATCAAGCTGGTCTGGGACCGCAGCTGGGACCCGCTGCTCGCCCAGGACCGCGACGGCGTGCTGGTCAACAAGATGAACACCACGCCGGACGGACAGTTCCAGACGTACGCCACGGAGACCGGCGCGTACATCCGCGACCACTTCTTCGGCGACGACCACCGGCTGCGGGCGATGGTCGAGGGCATGACCGACGACCAGATCCTGCACCTGGGGCGCGGCGGTCACGACCACCGGAAGATCTTCGCGGCGTACAAGGCGGCCGTAGAGCACAAGGGCCAGCCGACGGTGATCCTCGCCAAGACGATCAAGGGCTGGACGCTGGGCCCGAACTTCGAGGGCCGCAACGCCACGCACCAGATGAAGAAGCTGACGGTCGACGACCTCAAGCGCTTCCGCGACCGTCTGCACCTGCCGATCCCGGACAAGGAGCTGGAGTCCGGCGCGCCGCCGTACTACCACCCGGGCCGGGACTCGGAGGAGATCCAGTACATGCACGACCGCCGCAAGGGTCTCGGCGGTTACGTCCCCACGCGCGTGGTCCGCTCCAAGCCTCTGGCGCTGCCCGAGGACAAGACGTACGCGACCGTGAAGAAGGGCTCGGGGCACCAGTCCATCGCGACGACCATGGCCTTCGTCCGGCTCCTGAAGGACCTCATGCGGGACAAGGAGATCGGCAAGCGGTTCGTGCTGATCGCGCCGGACGAGTACCGCACGTTCGGCATGGACTCGTTCTTCCCGAGTGCGAAGATCTACAACCCGCTCGGGCAGCAGTACGAGTCGGTCGACCGCGACCTGCTGCTCGCCTACAAGGAGGCGCCCAACGGCCAGATGCTGCACGACGGCATCTCGGAGGCGGGCTGCACGGCGTCGCTGATCGCGGCCGGCTCGGCGTACGCGACCCACGGCGAGCCGCTCATCCCGGTCTACGTGTTCTACTCGATGTTCGGTTTCCAGCGCACCGGCGACCAGTTCTGGCAGATGTCCGACCAGCTGGCGCGCGGCTTCGTCCTGGGTGCGACCGCCGGCCGTACGACGCTGAC
The DNA here is from genome assembly GCF_019733245.1 of Streptomyces sp. WAC04114. Lineage (NCBI taxonomy): Bacteria > Bacillati > Actinomycetota > Actinomycetes > Kitasatosporales > Streptomycetaceae > Streptomyces > Streptomyces sp. WAC04114. The sequence goes on along the minus strand of NZ_JAIGQA010000008.1, from coordinate 38,765 downwards.
CGGTGAGGGCCTCCAGCACGCGGACGGCCACTCCCAGCTGCTGGCCTCCACGAACCCGGGCTGTGTCTCCTACGACCCGGCGTTCGGCTTCGAGATCGCGCACATCGTGCAGGACGGTCTGCGCCGGATGTACGGCGGCTCCGAGGAGCACCCGCACGGCGAGGACGTCTTCTACTACCTGACCGTCTACAACGAGCCGATCCAGCACCCGGCCGAGCCCGAGAACGTCGACGTCGACGGCATCCTCAAGGGCCTCCACCGCTTCAGCGAGGGCACGGCCGGCTCGATCCCGGCGCAGATCCTGGCGTCCGGTGTCGCGGTGCCCTGGGCGATCGAGGCGCAGAAGATCCTGGCCGAGGAGTGGGACGTCAGGGCGGACGTCTGGTCGGCGACCTCCTGGAACGAGCTGCGGCGCGAGGCCGTGGACTGCGAGGAGCACAACCTGCTGCACCCGGAGGAGGAGCAGCGGGTGCCGTACGTGACGCGGAAGCTGGCGGACGCGCAGGGGCCGGTCGTGGCCGTGTCCGACTGGATGCGGTCCGTCCCGGACCAGATCGCGCGCTGGGTGCCGCAGACGTACCAGTCGCTCGGCGCCGACGGTTTCGGCTTCGCGGACACGCGCGGCGCCGCCCGGCGGTTCTTCCACATCGACGCGCAGTCGATCGTGGTGGGCGTGCTGACCGAGCTGGCCCGTGAGGGCAAGGTCGACCGTTCCGTGCTCAAGCAGGCCATCGACCGGTACCAGCTGCTCGACGTGTCGGCAGCCGACCCGGGGGCGGCCGGCGGCGACGCGTAGGACACCGAGGGCGGTTTCCCTGGGGCGGCATCCGACCGGTGCCGCCCCTCGCGTTTCCTACCATGCATCCATGACGCTCCCGATGACCGCATCGACCACGCTCGCCCGTTGGGAGCGGCGCACCCAGGGCCCGCTGCTGGCGCTGGCCGTGCTGTTCGCGATCGCCTATGCCATACCGATCGTGGCCCCGCGGGCTCCGCAGGACGTGCTCACCACGTGTCATGTCACCAACTGGGTGGTGTGGGCCGCTTTCGCCGCCGACTATCTGGTCCGCCTGTGGCTGGCCGAGGACCGGATGCGGTTCGTACGGGGCAACCCGCTGGCGCTGCTGGCCGTGGTGCTCCCCCTGGCGCAGCCGCTGCGGCTGCTGAAGCTGGTGTCGATGCTGTTCCTCGCCGGGCAGCGGGCGCGGATGGCGTCGCAGGTAAGGGTCACCACGTACGTCGCGGGGTCGTGCCTGGGTTTGCTCGTCTTCGGGGCGCTGGCCGTGCTGGAGGTGGAACGGGACGAGCCCGGCGCCTCCATCCACACCCTGGGGGACGCGGTCTGGTGGGCGTTCACCACGATGACCACCGTGGGGTACGGGGACATGGCGCCGACCACCGGGCTGGGGCGGATGCTCGCGGTCGGGCTGATGCTCTCCGGGATCGCGCTGCTCGGTGTGGTGACGGCGAACATCGCGGCCTGGTTCATCGCCCGGTTCGAGAAGGACGACGTCGAGGAGCAGCGGCAGACCGAGGCGATTCGGGAGCTGACCGAGGAGGTGCGGGCGCTGCGCGGGGAGTTGGCTGAGCTCAAGGCGACCGCTGTGGAGAAATGAGAGGGCCCCCGGCCGGGCGGCCGGGGGCTCTTCCCACACTCTTCACCCGGGTCAGAACATGCCGATGCCCGGTGTGGCCGCTCCGGACAGCCAGATGATGGCCAGGAGCGTGTCGATGGCGCCCAGGACCAGGGCGACGACGGCCGCGGTGGGGCGGGAGCCCGACCACGCGCGGCCCATGGCGAGCCAGCCGCAGACCATCGCGGCGGGACCGAGCACGATCCCCAGCACGAAGAAGCCCGCAACGGCGCAGATGACTCCGATGAGTCCGAGTGTCGCGCGATCCGTCCCGGCCCGTGACCACGTCCGGCCACGTGAGCGGGGGTGCCTGCGCGTACCGTTTCCGAAGCTCGCCATCATCAACTCCCGTCAACCCTCGATCGGTTGGGGTTCTCTTCGGGTATGCCATGACGGGTACCCCGTCGGTACGCGTTAATCCCGCTGCCTGCGCGCCACCCCCCTCCGGCAGCGCGCCGCAGCGTCCACCCTCCATGCCCTGCGGAGGACTTGACCCACTGTGACCTGCGGCGGGTGCCGGAGGGGAGGGTTCGGCGGCTGCGTTCACCCTGATGAGGGAACGAGCCGCCCGGGACCGTCAGATGTGCGCCGCGCCCGCGCCGGCTTCGGCGTTCGCACCGCGCTTGGTGAGGAACGCGACGAACACGGCGACGGCCGCCACGCCCGCGGCGGTCAGGGAGGCCAGGCTCATACCGTCGATGAAGGTGGTGTGCGCGACTTCGGTGATCTTCGCGGCGATCTGCTCGGGCGTTCCGTCGGGCACCGGGGCGATGCCCTGCTGGACGACCAGCTTCGCCTGCTCGGACTGGGCCGGGGCGAGCGGCGGCAGCCCCGCACCCGCCCAGTTGCCGGCGAATTCGCTGTCGACCTTGGAGGCCATGACCGCGCCCAGCACGGCCGTGCCGAGGCTGCCGCCGATCTGCATGGCGGCCTGCTGGAGACCGCCCGCGACACCCGAGAGCTCCATCGGGGCGTTGCCGACGATGACTTCGGTGGCGCCGACCATGACCGGCGCGAGGCCGAGGCCGAGAAGGGCGAACCAGACGGACATGACGCCGCTGCCCGTGTGCGGGTCCAGGGTGGACATGCCGTACATGGCGATCGCGGTGCACGCCATGCCGCCCGCCAGCGGGATGCGCGGGCCGAGCTTGGTGATCATCACGCCGGCGAGCGGCGAGCCGACGATCATCATGCCGGTGAGCGGCAGCAGGTGCAGACCCGCGTCGATCGGGCTCATGCCGTGCACGTTCTGGAGGTAGAACGTCACGAAGAACAGACCGCCCATGAAGGCGATGGCCATCAGGACCATGAGGACCACACCCGCCGACAGCGGTACGGAGCGGAACAGTCCCAGCGGGATCAGCGGCTCCTTCACCTTCGTCTCCCAGACGGCGAAGAGCCCGAAGCCGACGAGCGAAGCGACGATGAACGCCCAGGTCTTCAGGTCGCCCCAGCCCCACTCGGGGGCCTTGATCAATGCCCAGACGAGGCAGAACATCGCGGCGGACAGCAGGGCGATGCCCAGGAGGTCGAAGGAGCGCGGGGCGTTCTCGGCGCGGTGGTCGAGCAGGATCAGCACACCGAGGACGATCGCGAGGACACCGACCGGCACGTTGATGAAGAACACCGACTGCCAGTTGACGTGCTCGACGAGCACACCGCCGAGGATCGGGCCGCCCGCGGTGGACGCGCCGATGACCATGCCCCAGATGCCGATGGCCATGTTCAGCTTCTCGGCCGGGAAGGTGGCCCGCAGCAGGCCGAGCGCGGCCGGCATCAGCAGCGCGCCGAACAGGCCCTGGAACACGCGGAAGACGATGACCGCCGTGATGCCCTTGGACAGCCCGATGGCGGCCGAGGAGGCGGCGAAGCCCGCCACGCCGATGAGGAAGGTCTGCCGATGGCCGAAACGGTCACCGAGCTTGCCGGCGGTGATCAGAGAGACGGCGAGGGCGAGGAAGTAGGCGTTGGTGATCCACTGGAGATCCGACCATGAGGCCCCCAGGTCCTTGCCGATCGCCGGGTTGGCGATGGCCACGATGGTGCCGTCGAGGGCCACCATCATGACCCCCACAGCGACGGTGATGAGGGTGAGCCAGGGGTGCCCTCGCAGCCCCTTGCCCGGCGTCGCGGCCGACGGATCCGCCGGTGCTCCGCCCCCCGACCCCGTCTTGTCGATGGTGGTCTGACTAGTCATACCGCGAGGCTAATGACAGCCACTGACAATTGACAAACCAATTCACTAGTCGGTAACTGACACGACATCCCCGTATAGCCTGAACTGCGAGAACACTTCGGACGAGAGGCATGTCTTGAACCTGCGCGAACGCAAGAAGCGGCGCACCCGGGACGCGCTGCTGCGGGCCGCGCTGGAGCTGTTCGTCACGCGCGGGTACGAGGAAACGACCGTCGACGACATCGCCGCCGCCGTGGACGTCTCACAGCGCACCTTCTTCCGCTACTTCGCCGGCAAGGAGGAGACGGCGTTCTTCGTGCCGCGCCTGGCGGAGAGTCTCGTCGTGGAGGCCCTGCGCACCCGCCCGCCGGACGAGACGCCGCTGGAGGCGCTGCGCCGGGCCGTGCTGGAGAGCTGGGACGCGATCAACGAGGCCGTCGAGGAGCTCGTGCCGATCGACCTCCACATGCGCGTCTACCGGGTGATCGAGTCCACGCCCGCACTGCTCGCCGCCCATCTGCGGCGGTCGGCGGAGCTGGAGGAGCAGCTCGCCGGCATCATCGCCGAGCGCGAGGGGCTCGACGTGGACGCGGACCCGCGGCCGAGGATCGTCGTGGCCCTCTTCGGCGGGGTGATTCGCGTCACCGAACGGTTGTGGTCCGCGGGGGACGACGTCACCCTCGACGGAATGCGCGAACTCACCACGACATACCTGGATCAGGTGGGTCCCGCACTGGCCGGGAACTGGCGTGCGAAGCAGTCCCCTTAGCCCCTCGACCGAAACGTGATCCCGGTCACTTGGTTAACGCGAGACCCTCTCGTTCTCCTAGTGTGTCCTTTCAGTGACTTCCTTCGACACCTCCCCGCAACTGAACGTCTGGCGCGCACTGCTCGCTCTGGCCGTGGTGTTCGTGATGCTGGCGACCACCGGCTGGACGGCCCTGCGCAACCAGCGGGGCGCCACGCCGCTCCAAGCCTCGCTCTCCGCCTGGGAGCACGGCCGGATCGGCGGGCACCGGCTGCCGGACCCGCAGTCCGAGCCGACGAAGCTGGCGCGCTTCTTCTCCTCGCTCACCGAGCAGGAGCGTTCGACCCTGATCCGCAAGTACTCGCTCGCGGTGGGCAACATGAACGGCGCGCCGGTCGAGGTGCGCTACCGCGCCAACCATCTCGCGCTCGCCAAGGCGCGCAAGGTCGAGCGGGAACGCATGCACGACGAGCGCCTCACCCGGGCCGGGCGGCACGAGGCCGGCCGCAGGATGCACCGCTTCGAGGACCTCATGGAGCCCGGCCGGCACATCCTGGCGTTCGACCCGGAGGGCTCGGGCCGGGTCGCGGAGGTGTTCGGCAACCTGCGCAGGGCCGAGCGGGTCTCGGTCGTCGTCCCCGGCGTCGACACCGACCTGCTCACCTTCCAGCGCACCGACCGCAAGTACTCCGCGCCCGTCGGCATGGCCAAGTCCCTGTACGCGGCCGAGCGGCAGGCGAGCCCCACGACCCGTACGGCCGTAATCGCCTGGGCCGACTACACGGCGCCCACCGGGCTGGGCATCGACTCGGCCACCGCGATGCGCGCCAGGGACGGTGCCGTACGGCTGAACGCGCTCGTGCGAGCCCTGCCGGGCGCCTCGCCCGTCTCGCTGTTCTGCCACAGCTACGGCTCCGTGGTCTGCGGGGTCGCCGCGCACCAGCTGCCGGGCCGGGTGTCCGACATCGCGGTGGCGGGCAGCCCCGGCATGCGGGTCGAGAAGGCCGCCCAGCTGCACACCGGTGCCCGGGTGTGGGCGATGCGGGACTCCGACGACTGGATCCAGGACGTGCCCTACCTGGAGGTCGGCGGACTGGGGCACGGCGCCGACCCGGTGTCCGCCGGGTTCGGTGCGCGGGTGCTGTCGGCCGCGGGCGCGAAGGGCCACGCGGGCTACTTCGAGCCGGGCACGGCAAGTCTGTTCAATTTCGCAGAGATCGGCGTTGGCGCATACCGCTCGGTGCACTGCGCGCACGAAGACGGCGTCTGCCGGACCGGTTTGTCCGGCACGGCGGCGGCCTGACGCGCGTAGAGGCGAAGAAATTGCGGTCTGCTCGGAAGGAGGACGGAGGAGCTCGTGCCGCATACGATGAGCCGCATGGGTGACGTACTGGCCGGATTTCATGCCGCCTGGGAGTTCGAGTCCGACTCCGTGCTCATCCGCTACGAACGGGGGATTCGAGCACCCAAGCTCTTCCAGGCCCTCGGGGAACGCCGTGTGCCCCTGGAGGCCATCGCCGGGGTGACGCTGACCCGCGGGAAACGCGGCACGGTCGTCCTGCGCGTGGAGCCGCGCCCCGGCGCGGACCCCTTGATGGAGGCGGCGGCCGGGCAGCTGAAGGAGAACGTCGACCCCTACCGGCTGGTGCTGCCCGCCGACCGGGAGGTCCTGGCGGAGTACTACGCCGACGAACTGCGGGGTCTGCTGACGGAGTCCGGGCCCGCCGACCACTTCCTCGTGAAGCCGCCCGAGGGGCCGCTGTCGTTCAAGGCGTACGACGGGAAGGCGACCTTCGACGGACGCACCGTGAACTTCCGGTGGTTCTGGACGGGGGCGTCGTCGGCGAAGTGGAAGGCCGGCGACCAGAGCTTCTCCGTCGGAGAGCTGAACGGCGTGGAGTGGCGGTCGCCGGAGGTCTTCGAGGGGCATTTGCGGCTTTTGCGCCGAGATACGGCGGTGGCGGCGCCGACCCAGGCCGATCTGGATCCCGCCGCGGTGGTGTTCGGTCTGGGCTACGGCCCCGTGCACGAGTCGCTGCCGTTCGCCGCCGCGGTGTTGGCGGCGGTGCGGACGTCGAGTCCGGTGGCCGCGGTGCCCGCGCCGCGGCGGGATCCTGCCGATATCGCCGAGCGCATTCGTCACCTGGGTGAGCTGCATCAGGCCGGGTTGGTGACGGATGAGGAGTTTTCGGTCAAAAAGGCCGAGTTGTTGGCGGAGCTTTAGCGTCTGCCGGTTCGGTAAGGGGGTCGGCGCGGGTTGTACGTGGTTGATCGCGCCCACGCGGCGGAGCCGCACATCGACACAGCCCCGCGCCCCTGAGAACCATTACTCCCGGCCCGCCGACGTGAACGCCATGTCCGCATACCGCGTGCCCGCCACCTGGGCCGCTATGCCGTCCAGCAGGTCCAGTTGTTCGTCGGTCAGGACGATCCTGGTCGCCGCCGTGTTCTCCTCGACCCTGGCGGGCTTGCGGGTGCCGGGGATCGGGACGACCGGGAGGTCGTGGATCGTCGCCTGCTGCTGGGCCCAGGCCAGGGCGATCTGACCGAGGGTCGCGTCATGGGCCTTGGCCACCGAGCGGATCAGCTCCAGCAGGGTCGCGTTCGCCGTGGCGTTGTCGCCGGTGAAGCGGGGCTGCCGGCGGCGGAAGTCACCGGCGCTCAGATCCTGGTCGGCGTCGGTGAAGGAGCCGGTGAGGAAGCCGCGGCCGAGGGGTGAGTACGCGACCAGGGCCACGCCCAGCTCGCGGGCCGCGGGGACGACGTGTGCCTCGATGTCCCGGCTGAACAGCGACCATTCCGACTGCACGGCGGCGATGGGGTGGACGGCGTGGGCGGCGCGCAGTTCGCCCGCCGTGACCTCGCTCAGGCCGAGGTGCTTGACCTTGCCCTCGCGGACCAGGTCGGCCATGGTGCCGACGCTCTCCTCGATCGGCACGTTCACATCGCGCCGGTGCATGTAGTAAAGGTCGATGGCGTCGACGTCCAGGCGCTTCAGGCTCGCCTCGACGGCCTGCCGGATGTAGGGCGGGTCGTTGCGGATGATCCGGCGGGTCGGATCGTCCGGGGGTATCGACAGGGCGAACTTGGTCGCGATGACGACCTCGTCGCGGTGGGCCTTGAGGAAGGGCGCCAGGAACCGCTCGTTCTCGCCGGCGCCGTACGCGTCGGCCGTGTCGTAGAAGGTGACGCCCAGTTCGAGCGCCCGCTCCAGCGTGGCCCGGGACGCGTCCGCGTCCGAGGGGCCGTAGCCGAAGCTCATGCCCATGCAGCCCAGGCCCTGGACGCTCACCTCGGGACCGTGGTCGCCGAGCTTCGCCGTCGTGATCCTGCCGTCCGTCATCGGGACCTCTCCGACGCCAGGGCCCGCCCGGCGTCCGCGTAGAAACTGATCTTCCGGTCGAGCACGGCGAGCGTGCCCCGGAGTTCGTCGATCCTGGCCAGGACGTCCTCGCGGGTCGTCTGAAGCAGTTCGAAGCGCTCGCCGTAGGTGTGGTCGCCCTCGCGCACGAGTTCCGCGTACCGGACCATGTCCGCGACCGGCATGCCCGTCAGGCGGAGCTTGCCGACGAGGTCGAGCCAGTCGAGGTCGCGGTTGGTGTAGCGGCGCTGGCCGGTGTGGGACCGGTCGATGTGCGGCATCAGGCCGATGCGCTCGTACCAGCGCAGGGTGTGTGCCGTCAGGCCGGTGAAGGCGACGACCTCGCTGATCGTGTAGTGGTCGTCACCGTCCGGACGCCGGTTCTGCTGCTGCGTCGGGCCGGCGCAGGTGTCGGTCCTGGTCCCCGTGGTCTCCATCACCGTCATGACCCCAACGCTAGAACCTTGGAGTGCGCTCGAAGCAAGCGCCGACGGTAAGAAATCGGCAGGACGTTTCCGGATCCGGCTGGTTAGCGTACGGACCCATGAGTGTTGTGCGTCGCGCCCTGCCCGGGGACGCCGAAGAAGTCCTGCGGCTGCGCCAGATCATGATCGACTCGGTGTTCACCTCCGGTCCGTATGTCGCCTGGCACGGCGAGTCCCTCCCCACGCTGCGGGTCAAACTTGGCGAGCCCGACGGGGACTTCGCGGCGTTCGTCGTGGACCACCCGGAGCGGCCGGGGGCGCTGGCCTGCCTGGTGGCCGGGACGGTCGACTACCGCATCGGCAAGGCGGCCGACCCGCGGGGCATGGTGGGCTTCGTGTTCAGCGTCGCCACCGACCCCGACGTCCGGCGCCGCGGTTACGCGCGTGCCTGCATGAACACCCTGCTGGAGTGGTTCCGCGAGCGCGGTGCCCGGCGGGTGCAGCTGACCGCCTCACCGGAGGCGGAGCCGCTGTACGTCTCCCTCGGTTTCCGTCCCAAGCCCAACCCTTTGCTGGAGCTCGCGCTCTGAGCGCATAGGCTCGAACGCATGTCGCTGAAGAGCCTCGCGTTGATCGATAACTGGCCGGTTCCCACCGCTGCGGCGGGTGTCGTACGGGCGGACGGCACCGCCCTCGGCACCCACGGTCCGGCCGGGCAGCGGTTCCGGCTCGCGTCGGTGACCAAGCCGCTGGCCGCCTACGCGGTGCTCGTCGCGTACGAGGAGGGGGCCGTCGAGCTCGACGAGCCGGCGGGTCCCACCGGGTCGACGGTCCGGCACCTGCTCGCGCACACCTCGGGCCTCGCCTTCGACGAGCACAAGGTCACGGCCCCGCCCGGAGAGCGGCGGCTGTACTCCAACGCCGGCTTCGAGCAGCTGGGCGACCATGTGGAGAAGGCCACCGACATCCCGTTCGGGGAGTACCTGCGGCAGGCCGTGCTGGAGCCGCTCGGCATGACCTCGACGACCCTGGAGGGCTCCCCGGCCAAGGACGGGGTGTCGACGGTGGAGGACCTGCTGCGGTTCGCGGCCGAGGTGCAGGCGCCGCGGCTGCTGGACCCCCGCACGGTCGCCTCGGCGATGACCGTCCACTACCCGGGCACCAAGGGCGTCCTGCCGGGGTACGGCCACCAGAATCCCAACGACTGGGGGCTCGGCTTCGAGATCCGCGACTCCAAGTCGCCGCACTGGACGGGCTCGTCGTCCTCACCGCGCACGTTCGGGCATTTCGGGCAGTCCGGAACGTTCCTGTGGATCGACCCGGACGCGGGCGCGGCCTGCGTGGCCCTGACGGACCGGGCGTTCGGGCCCTGGGCGACCGAGGCGTGGCCGGCGTTCACGGACGCGGTGCTGGCGGAGCTGTAGAGCAAGCCCCGGCCGCTAGGCCGTCGGCCTCTGGGCCATCTCCCAGAGCAGCAGCTCCGCCTCCGTCACGCCCTCGGCCTCCAGGCCCTTGGCGTCCGTGATCCGGGCTGCGTCACCGGCGCGCAGTTCCTCGCCGTCCAGGCGGATGTCACCGCGTACGACGTGTACGTAGGTGTACGGCCCGTCCGGTACCGCCGTCCGCTCCCCCGCCCCCAGGCGCCGCACGTGCAGCATCGCACCGGCCTCCGGGACGGCGTAGGGCGTGGAGTCGGCGATGCCCTGGACGACCTCGTAGAACGGGTCGCCGCCGGGCCGCAGGGGCGCCAGCCACATCTGGACGAAGGTCAGGGGCTCCGGGCCGTCGTTGCGCTCCACGTGCCGCACCCCGCCCGCCGAGCTGAGCCGCTGCACGTCCCCGTGGCGTACCAGCGACTCGTGCCCGGTGGAGTCCCGGTGGGTCAGCTCGCCCTCCACCACCCACGTCACGATCTCGGTGTGGCTGTGCGGATGCTCGTCGAAGCCGGCCCCGGGCGCCAGCCGCTCCTCGTTGCACGCGAGCACCGCGCCGAACCGGAGGTTGTCCGGGTCGTAGTGGGACCCGAAGGAGAAGGCGTGCCACGACTCGATTCCGGCCGCCGGATCGCCGCCCCGGTAGCGCTCGCCCGCGCGCCGAATGTCCATCACGCGGTCCACCGTAGACCCGGCGGCCCACCTTCCCGTCCGGATAAGGCAGTCTTGTCCCCGTGCCCGAACCCGAAACCGGCAAGAACGAAGCCGCAGCCCACGACGCCCATGCCCATGCCGCGACGCTGAAGCGGCTGGAGAAGTCGTCCGGATCGCTCGCCGCGCAGGCCATCGCGCGGATGGACGAGACGCTGCCCTGGTACCGGGCCATGCCCCCGGAGAACCGTTCCTGGATCGGTCTGGTCGCACAGGCGGGCATCGCCGCGTTCACCGAGTGGTTCCGGCATCCGGACGCCCCGCAGGCCATCTCCACCGACGTGTTCGGCACCGCACCGCGCGAGCTGACCCGGGCGATCACCCTGCGCCAGACCGTCGAGATGGTGCGCACCACCATCGAGGTCATGGAGAGCGCGATCGACGAGGTCGCGGCCCCGGGCGACGAGCGGGTGCTGCGCGAGGCGCTGCTCGTCTACGCCCGGGAGATCGCCTTCGCCACGGCCCAGGTGTACGCCCAGGCCGCCGAGGCACGCGGCGCCTGGGACGCCCGGCTGGAGTCCCTGGTGGTGAACGCCGTGCTCAGCGGCGAGGCCGACGAGGGAGCCGTGTCCCGGGCCGCCGCGCTCGGCTGGAACTCCCCGGAGCATGTGTGCGTGGTGCTCGGCACGGCGCCCGACGGCGACTCCGAACTGACCGTGGAGGCGATCCGGCGGGCCGCCCGGCACGCCAAGCTCCAGGTGCTCACCGGGGTGCTCGGCGCCCGCCTCGTGGTCATCGCGGGCGGCAGCGACAACCCGCTGGCCGTCGCCAAGTCGCTCATCGGCCCGTTCGCGGCCGGGCCGGTCGTGGCGGGCCCGGTGGTGCCGGACCTGCTGGCCGCGACCCGGTCCGCGCAGGCCGCCGCGGCGGGGCTGAAGGCGTGTTCCGCCTGGCAGGACGCCCCGCGGCCGGTCCTGGCGGACGATCTGCTCCCGGAGCGGGCGATGGCCGGCGACCCCTCGGCCCGCGAGCAGTTGGTGGAGGAGATCTACAGACCGCTGGAGGAGGCCGGAGCCGCGCTCCTGGAGACCCTCAGCGTCTACCTCGAACAGGCGAGCAGCCTCGAGGGGGCGGCCCGGATGCTGTTCGTCCATCCCAACACCGTCCGCTACCGGCTTCGACGTGTGACTGACGTCACCGGATGGTCACCCTCCGATGTACGCTCTGCGTTCACCCTGCGGATCGCGCTGATCCTGGGGCGTCTGGTCGATGGAGATCCTCAGTCCTAAGGTTTTGTCGAAGCTCGACAAAACCCCTCCGTGTTCTTCGTCCCTGTCCTCACGGGCGGTTGTGCCCGTCCCCAAGAGAGAGTGTGAGAGTGCTCGTACTCGTCGCTCCCGGCCAGGGCGCTCAGACGCCCGGCTTCCTGACCGAATGGCTCGACCTCCCCGGTGTTCGCGGTGCCCTCGAGGCCTGGTCCGACGCCGCGGGACTCGACCTGATCCGTTACGGCACCGAGGCCGACGCGGAGGAGATCCGCGACACCGCGGTGGCGCAGCCGCTGCTGGTCGCGGCCGGACTGGCGTCCGCCGCCCTGCTGTTCGACGACCCGGCCGAGCTGCCGCAGAAGGTCGGTGCGATCGCCGGGCACAGCGTCGGTGAGTTCACCGCCGCCTCGCTCGCCGGGGTGCTCCCCCACGAGGAGGCGCTCCGCCTGGTCCGCACCCGCGGGCTCGGCATGGCCGAGGCCGCCGCCGTCACCGAGACGGGCATGGCCGCGTTGCTGGGCGGCGACCCTGCGGTGACGGTTCCGCATCTGGAGAAGCTCGGTCTGACCCCGGCGAACATCAACGGGGCGGGCCAGATCGTCGCGGCCGGCACCAAGGAGCAGCTCGCCGCGCTGGAGGCGGACAAGCCCGAGGGCGTGCGCAAGGTCGTCGCGCTGAAGGTCGCCGGCGCGTTCCACACGCACCACATGGCACCGGCCGTCGACACGCTGGCCAAGGCCGCCGAGGCCCTGGCGCCCGGCGACCCGAAGGTCCGTTACGTCTCGAACAAGGACGGGCAGACCGTCGCCGGTGGCCCCGAGGTGCTGGAGCGCCTGGTCGGCCAGGTCGCCAACCCGGTCCGCTGGGACCTGTGCATGGAGACCTTCAAGGAGCTCGGCGTCACGGCCCTGATCGAGGTGTGCCCCGGCGGCACCCTCACCGGCCTCGCCAAGCGGGCCCTGCCCGGCGTGAAGACGCTGGCCCTGAAGTCCCCCGCCGACCTCGACGCGGCTCGCGAGCTCATCGCCGAGCACGCCTGACCGCCGCCCCCAAGGAGCCGACCGCATGGCGAAGATCAAGCCCAGCAAGGGCGCCCCGTACGCGCGCATCCTCGGCGTCGGCGGCTACCGCCCGACCCGGGTGGTGCCGAACGAGGTGATCCTCGAGACGATCGACTCGTCCGACGAGTGGATCCGCTCGCGCTCCGGCATCGAGACCCGGCATTGGGCGAACGACGCGGAGACGGTCGCCGCGATGTCGATCGAGGCGTCCGGCAAGGCGATCGCCGACGCGGGGATCTCCGCCGAGCAGATCGGCGGCGTGATCGTCTCGACCGTCTCGCACTTCAAGCAGACCCCGGCCGTCGCCACCGAGATCGCCGACAAGCTCGGCACGAACAAGGCCGCCGCGTTCGACATCTCGGCGGGCTGCGCGGGCTTCGGCTACGGTCTCACGCTCGCCAAGGGCATGATCGTCGAGGGCTCGGCGGAGTATGTCCTGGTGATCGGTGTCGAGCGGCTGAGTGACCTGACCGACCTGGAGGACCGCGCGACGGCCTTCCTGTTCGGCGACGGTGCCGGCGCGGTCGTGGTCGGCCCGGCCCAGGAGCCCGCGATCGGCCCCACGGTGTGGGGCTCCGAGGGCGACAAGTCCGAGACGATCAAGCAGACCGTGCCGTGGACGGACTACCGTTCCGGCGAGGTCGCGAAGTTCCCCGCCATCACGCAGGAGGGCCAGGCGGTGTTCCGCTGGGCCGTCTTCGAGATGGCGAAGGTCGCCAAGGAGGCGCTGGACGCCGCCGGCATCACCGCGGACGACCTGGACGTCTTCATTCCGCACCAGGCCAACGAGCGGATCATCGACTCGATGGTGAAGACACTCAAGCTGCCGGAGTCGGTCACGGTCGCCCGTGACGTACGCACTACCGGCAACACCTCGGCCGCCTCGATCCCGCTCGCGATGGAGCGGCTCCTGGCGACCGGCGAGGCGAAGAGCGGCGACACCGCGCTCGTCATCGGCTTCGGGGCGGGTCTCGTCTACGCCGCGACTGTCGTTACCCTCCCCTAGGCACTCCGTGCCGGATCATGCGATCCAGCACGGGAGGAAACACCTGCCACACCCTCTGGATATCTACGAAGGAGCGCCAACATGGCCGCCACTCAGGAAGAGATCGTCGCCGGTCTCGCCGAGATCGTGAACGAGATCGCCGGCATCCCGGTTGAGGACGTCCAGCTGGACAAGTCCTTCACCGACGACCTGGACGTCGACTCGCTGTCCATGGTCGAGGTCGTCGTCGCCGCCGAAGAGCGCTTCGACGTCAAGATCCCCGACGAGGACGTCAAGAACCTCAAGACCGTCGGCGACGCGACCGACTACATCCTCAAGCACCAGGGCTGATCAGCCGATCCGGCCTTCGGGCCGACTGCCCCGCCACCCGGCGGTGGCGCCGCTTAATCCTCGTAACCGTTGGAGAGAGAATTCCCGTGAGCCCGACCAATCGCACCGTGGTCGTCACCGGTATCGGCGCAACCACACCGCTGGGTGGCGACGCAGCCTCTACCTGGGAGGGCCTGATCGCCGGCAAGTCCGGCGTCAAGCCCCTTGAGCAGGACTGGGCGGCCAACCAGGCCGTCAAGATCGCGGCCCCGGTCGCCGTGGAGCCCACCGAGGTCATCCCGCGGCCGCAGGCCCGCCGACTGGACCGCTCGGCGCAGTTCGCGCTGGTCGCGGCCAAGGAGGCGTGGGCCGACGCCGGTTTTGAAGCGAAGGCCGGCGAGGACCCGAACATCGACCCCGACCGGCTCGGCGCGGTCATCGCCTCCGGTATCGGCGGCGTGACGACGCTGCTCGACCAGTACGACGTGCTGAAGGAGAAGGGCGTCCGCCGCGTCTCCCCGCACACCGTGCCCATGCTGATGCCCAACAGCCCCTCGGCCAACGTGGGCCTGGCCGTGGGCGCCCGCGCGGGCGTGCACACGCCGGTCTCCGCCTGCGCCTCGGGCGCCGAGGCCATCGGCTACGCCATCGAGATGATCCGCACCGGGCGCGCCGACGTCGTCGTCGCGGGTGGCACGGAGGCGGCGATCCACCCGCTGCCCATCGCCGCGTTCGGCAACATGATGGCGATGTCCAAGAACAACGACGACCCGCAGGGCGCGTCGCGCCCCTACGACACCGCCCGTGACGGCTTCGTCCTCGGTGAGGGCGCCGGTGTCGTGGTCCTGGAGTCCGCCGAGCACGCCGCGAAGCGCGGTGCCCGGGTGTACGCGGAGGCGGTCGGGCAGGGCATCTCCGCCGACGCGCACGACATCGTGCAGCCGGAGCCGGAGGGGCGCGGCATCTCGCACGCCCTGCAGAACCTGCTGGAGCGCACCGACCTGAACCCGGCGGAGATCGTGCACGTCAACGCGCACGCCACGTCCACGCCGGCGGGTGACATCGCCGAACTGAAGGCGCTGCGGAAGGTGTTCGGCGACGACGCCGACCACTTCGCGGTGTCCGCGACGAAGTCGATGACCGGGCATCTGCTGGGTGGTGCGGGTGGTGTCGAGACGGTGGCGACGGTGCTGGCGCTGTACCACCGGGTGGCTCCGCCGACGATCAACGTGGAGAACCTCGACCCCGAGGCCGAGGCGAATGCCGATGTCGTTCGGGGTGAGGCTCGGAAGCTGCCCGTCGAAGGTCGGATCGCCGCGCTGAACGACTCGTTCGGGTTCGGTGGGCACAACGTGGTGCTGGCGTTCCGGACGGTTTGATCGCTGAGCGATGAATGGCCCGAACTCCCTGGGTGGGGTTCGGGCCATTCGCCGTTTCGGTGAGGTGGTGTGCCGGGCGCGGGACGGTGGGGGCTGGTCGCGCCCACGCGGCGGAGCCGCACATCGAAAGAGCCCCGCGCCCCTGTGGGGCACGTCCCCTGAGGCGTTCACACCACCTGGTGAAGCCAGCGCACCGGGGCGCCTTCGCCTGCGTAGCGGAAGGGTTCCAGTTCGTCGTCCCAGGGCTTGCCGAGCAGCTTGTTGAGTTCGGCCTCCAGGTCGGTCTCCCCCTGCCGACTGCGCTGGAGGGCCGCTCTGAGACGGTCCTCGGGGATGAGGATGTCGCCGTGGATGCCGGTGACGGCGTGGTAGATGCCCAGGTCGGGGGTGCAGCTGTAGCGCTCGCCCTCGGCGGTGGCGCAGGGTTCGGCGGTGACCTCGAAGCGGAGGAGGTGCCAGCCGCGCAGTGCGGAGGCGAGTTTGGACGCCGTGCCGACCTGGCCCTGCCAGGAGAACTCCGAGCGCCAGGTGCCCGGGGCCGCCGGCTGACGGATCCAGTCCAGGCTGACGCGTGTGCCGAGCACCCCGGCGACGGCCCACTCGACGTGCGGGCACAGCGCGCGCGGCGCGGAGTGCACGTACAGAACTCCACGTGTCGTCACCGGAACCTCCGGGCAGAGCGGGACATGGTGCAAACGGGCGGAACGGCTGTGACCGGGCGGGTCACGTTGATGGCGAGGCTACCGTGCGGGGGCGCAAGGAGTGTGACGTACGGTCGGTCCAGGTGCCGGGAAACGCCCGCCATTCACCCAGGGGGACGCTTGTGCGGGTGTGAGCCGTTGCACCTGATCGGTCGGGAACCCTCGTGCGTTGTTATTGGTTGGGGAGACAGGCACGGCGTGGCGAGGGGATGGACCAGGGATGCGGAAGCGAGGCCGTCGCACACGGGGCGCTTTGGCCGTGGCCGCTGCGGCCGCGCTGGGGGTCGCGGGGTGTGATGCCGTGGGGGGTGATTCCGCCGCGCCCTCCGAGAGTGCGAAGCCGTCGCCGAAGCCCACTCCCCTGTGGGACCGCAGCCCGGCTTCCGTCGCGGCCGTCGGGGACTCCATCACGCGCGGGTTCGACGCCTGTGACGTGCTGTCGGACTGTCCGGAGGCGTCCTGGGCGACCGGCGCCAGCCCCGAGGTCGACTCGCTCGCGGTGCGGCTGCTGGGCAGGACGGGAGCCGCGCAGCGCAGCTGGAACTACGCCGTGACCGGGGCGCGGATGGCCGACCTGCCCGGGCAGATGGCGCAGGCGGTGCGGCGCAAGCCGCAGTTGGTTACGGTGATGGTGGGGGCGAACGACGCCTGCCGGCGTACGCTCTCGGCGATGACCCCGGTCTCCGCCTTCCGCGCCGACTTCGAGGATTCCCTGCGCTCTCTGCGCAAGGCCCTGCCCAAGGCACAGGTGTTCGTGGCGAGCGTGCCCAATCTGAAGCGGCTGTGGTCGGAGGGCCGGAGCAGCCCGATGGGCAAGCAGGTGTGGAAGCTGGGCATCTGCCCGTCGATGCTGGGCGACGCGGACGCCCTGGACTCGGCGGCGACCCTGCGGCGGGACACGGTGCAGAAGCGGGTGGAGGACTACAACAAGGTCCTGAAGGAGGTCTGCGCCGAGGACGAGCGGTGCCGCTACGACGGGGGCGCGGTGTACGACTACCGCTTCGGCACCGGCCAGTTGAGCCGCTGGGACTACTTCCACCCCAGCGTGAACGGACAGGCCCGGTTGGCGGAGATCGCGTACCGCACCGTCACCGCGAAAGAGCCCCTGACTTAGGGTTCCGCACATGAACGAACTCTTCGGAACACTTTCCGATGGGACCCCGGTGTACCGCTGGACCCTGGAGCGGGCGGGCGTGCGGGTGCGGGTCCTGTCGTACGGCGGGATCGTGCAGTCCGTGGAGGTGCCGGACCGGGAGGGGCGGGCCGGGGACGTGGTGCTGGGATTCCCGGATCTCGACGGGTATCTCGCCCATCCGAAGCCGTACCTGGGTGCCCTGGTCGGGCGGTACGCCAACCGGATCGCCGGCGGCCGGTTCACCCTGGACGGCCGGACGTACGCGCTGGAGCCGAACGACGGGGCGAACTCGCTGCACGGCGGGGCGTGCGGCTTCGACAAGCGCGTCTGGGACGCGGAGCCGGTCGGGCACGGGGTGCGGCTGACGCGGATCAGTGGCCACGGCGAGGAGGGGTTCCCCGGGCGGCTGGAGGTGTCGGCGACGTACACGCTCGACGGGTCCGGGGCGCTGCGGATCGCCTACGAGGCGGTGACGGACGCGCCGACCGTGGTGAACCTGACGAACCACAGCTACTTCAACCTGGCCGGCTCCGGTGACGCCGGCGGTCATGAACTGCGGCTGGCCGCCTCCCGGTACACGCCGGTCGACGCCGACCTGATCCCGGCCGGCGGCCCGCAGGACGTGACGGGCACGCGCTTCGACTTCCGCGAGGCCCGCAAGACCGGCTCCGGCTACGACCACAACTTCGTGCTCGACAAGGGCGTGACGGACACCGCGGTGGAGGTCGCCGAGCTGCACGATCCGGCGTCCGGGCGGGTGCTGACGGTGGCGACCACCGAGCCCGGCCTCCAGCTGTACACCGCCGACCACCTGTCCGGCCCCTTCGCGCCCGGCGACGGCATCGCGCTGGAGACCCAGCACTTCCCGGACTCGCCGAACCGTCCGGAGTTCCCGACGACCGTGCTGCGGCCGGGCGAGGAGTTCCGCTCGGAGACGGTGTACGGGTTCGGCGTCCGCTGACGGGCGGCCCCCTGACAGACCATGAGCCCCGGTCCGGAGGTCAGGTCCCGGACCGGGGCTGCTTGGTGGGGAACTTGTCCCGGATCAGACGTTAATCGTCGCGCTGATCCTGCGGTCCGTGATCGAGCGTCCGACCTGGATCTCGTACGAACCCTTCACATACGACCACGAGCCGGTCGCTTCATCCCAGATTTCGAAAGCTCGGCGTGGCAGTCCGACGGCTTCGGCGCTCTCGCCGGGGGCGGCCTCGACGCTCGCGGATCCTGCCGGCCAGAGGGCCACTGCTGCGGTCCTCGACGACGGCGCCGCGGGGCGGTGTACGCGGCGACCTCGCGCGGCCGGTCCCTGAGCCCCGCCCATGGCGTGGGCCACACCCGTCACGCGATACTTCGGCCGTCCGGCACCGACCCCCCACCGCGACGGAAGGCCTGAACACCCTTGAACTCCATACGCGTTCGCCTCGGCGTCCTCGGCCTCGCCCTGCTGACCGGTTTCACCACGCCGACAGCGGCGAACGCCGCCCAGGCGGCCCCCTCCCCCACCGTCGAGGAGCAGCGGCTCGGCAGAGCCGCCCCGCAGGAGATCCTGCGCCGCTCCGGATTCGACACCGCGGCCCCACGGCTGGCCCGGGCGCTGGAGGGGGCCCGCTCCTACGGGGAGGCCCGCCGGGCCGTGACGCGGGAGGGCGCGCGGCTGTGGCAGCGTGCGGTGGACCGGGCGCAGGGGCGCGGACCGGCCGAATATGAAGAGCGCGAAGCGCTTCCTTGGAAGGGTGGTGGTGGGCGACGGGAGGGCCTCAGCCGGGACGACGACCGGCCTCTGTACTGGGCGCGGCTCGGCATGACGCGTGACGTGCGCACCTGGGAGCCGGAGTTCGGCCTGACGGACGGGCAGCGGGCCGCGCTGCTGGACGAGCTGGAGCGCACCTCGCGCGGCCAGGACGCCATCCGGTATCCGCACGGCAAGGGAATGAAGCGGATCCTGCTCACCGGCTTCGACCCGTTCACCCTGGACCGGGACATCCGCATCTCCAACCCCTCCGGCGCCACCGCGCTGGCCCTCGACGGCACGGTGATCGAGACGGCGGACGGCCCGGCCCGGGTCGAGACGGCCGTGTTCCCGGTGCGCTGGCAGGACTTCACGGACGGATCGGTGGAGCGGACCCTGCGGCCGCACCTGCCGAAGGTCGACCTGTTCACGACGGTGAGCCAGGGCCGGGTCGGGCGGTTCGACATCGAGCGGACCAACGGGGCCTGGCGGGGCGGCTTCGGCGACAACGAGACCATCGGCCGCACCGGGACCGTGCCGGTGAGCGACCCGGCCTCGCAGCCGCAGTGGACGACGACCACACTGCCGTACGCGGCGATCACCGCCGCGCGGACCGGCCGCTTCCCGGTGTACGACAACACGAGCGTCACCGAGATCCCGGCCGGCGGCACCGAGTCCGTCGTGCGCCCCGACGGGCCGACGCCCGGCTCGACCGCCCGTGCGGGCGGAGGCGGCGACTACCTGTCCAACGAGATCGCCTACCGGGCCACGCTGCTGCGGGACCGGCTGGGGCTGCACGCGACGCTGCCGGGCGGGCATGTGCACACGCCCGTGCTGCAGTTCGCCGCCGGGAACACCAGCGAGGTCACCGACCCGGAGTTCGTGCGCAACCGGCTGGACATCATCGCCCAGGTGCGGGCGATCCTGACGGTGGCTGCGGAAACGGCGTAGCGGCCCGGTCGCCCGCCTCGCCGCCGTCGCCGTCCTCGTCGATCTCCTCGCCGAGCAGGTCACGCGCCATGAGGGTGGCGCCCGCGACCGCGCCCGGCATCAGGAACACCGCGACGAACGGCACCAGGAAGGACACGGCGAGCGGTGTGCCGAAGCCCCAGACGAGGGTCTTGCGGGAGCGCAGCAGGGCGAGGCGGGTGCGCAGTTCGACGCTGCGGCGCTGGAGGGCGACGGCGGTCAGTTCCTCGGTGAGGAAGAACCCGGTGACGAAGAACCCGATCACCGGGACGGCCGTCTGCCCGACCACCGGGATGAAGCCGCACCCGAACAGCAGCACACCCCACAGGGCGGCCCGCACCACGATCCGCAGGCTGTCCCGGGCGGAGATCCACAGCTCGCGCCAGAGCGGCAGCCCCGACTCGGGGGCGTGTCCGTCCGGGGACACGTCCCGGTCGACCTTCTCGGAGAGGTTCTCGTAGAAGGGCTGCCCGATCAGCAGGGTCACCGCGGTGAAGGTCACGACGGCGAGGAGCAGGGCGAGGGCGAACAGCACGGCGGTCAGGAAGCCGCGGAAGAGTCCGCGCCAGGGGCTGGTCCAGTCGTCGGCGAAGGGCGTCGCCCAGCCCACGGCGTCCTCGCCCCACAGCGCCAGCGCGACCAGCGCCGCCGCGTACAGGACGAGGGTGATCAGGCCCGGGAGCAGCCCGAAGCCGTACTGCCTGCCGTGCCGGGCCACCCATCGCTGGCCCTTCAGGAGGTACCGGAAACCCACCCCTAGATCGCGCATGGGGAAACCCTATCCGGGCAGGCCCGGTCACTCCCCGACAGGGCCGTCCGGGGCTCCGGTGACACCAAGGCGGCCTTGTTGCCGTTGAGTCGAAGCGGTACACCTCGCCGTACCGATCTCAGGAAGCCCCGGAGGAGGCACGCGTGCGCACCACGAGAAGCGTTCCCGCGAGACCTGCACTGATCGCCGCCCTGGCCCTGGCCACGGCGGGTTCCCCCTTGCTCACCCCCGGCGCGGCGGGCGCGGACCAGAAGCCCGTCACACGTGAGGGCCCCGCCGTGGACGACCGCGCGGCACAGGCTCCCGCGAGCGCGACGCGACGCGCGTTGACCGAGGACGTCCCCACCGGCACCACGACCCGCGCCTACCCCCGCCGCCTGGTCCTCTCCCCCGATCCGGAGAACCCCGGCGACAAGTCCCTGAAGCTGGGGCTCACGCCGTACCACGCCATCGCCCCCGAGCTGAACGCGTTACAGCGTCTGGGCGACCGGGTGAGCGTGGAGGTGACGGGCCGCTCGGCGGGCGGCCACCGCCTCTACCTCGTCACCGTCACCGCCCCGGAGACGACCCGGCAGGCCCGCGCCCAGGAGCGGATGCGCGAGCTGATCCGGGACGCGCCCGCGGCGGCGGCCAAGTCCCGTGAGATCAAGCGCGACTACAAGACGCCGGTCTTCGTCAACAACAACATCCACGGCAACGAGTGGGAGGGCACGGACGCCTCCCTGAGGACCATCGAGCGGCTCGCCACGGCGAAGGACGCGAAGACCAGGGACCTCCTCGCGCACAGCCGCCTGTATTTCAACATCACGGCCAACCCGGACGGCCGGATCGCCGGGGCCCGCGCCAACGCGAACGGGTTCGATCTGAACCGGGACTTCGTCACCGCCTCCCAGCCCGAGACGCGGGCGATGCGGCAGATCGAGCTCGGCACGCAGCCGGCCGTCCTGCTCGACCTGCACGGCTACGTCAACGGCACCTTGATCGAGCCCACCACTCCCCCGCACGGCGAGAACTACGAGTACGACCTCTTCCTGAAGAACACCTACGCCAACGCCCTCGGCATGGAGTCGGCGGTCAACGCCCTCGGCTACACGCCCGCGAAGGACGGTGTGGAGGCGGCCCAGATCCCGTTCCGCGACCAGGAAGAAGGCTGGGACGACTGGCCGCCGATCTTCACCCCGCAGTACGCGGCCTTCCACGGCACGGTGGCCGCCCACACGGTGGAGATCCCGCTCGCGGTGAACAACGAGGAGTACGACGAGCTGCCCGTCCCCGAGCTGCGCCGCCGCTCGGCGATCAACACGGCCGTGGCGGGCGCGGCGATCGGCGCGACCCTGGCCCATGTCCGCGAGCACCGCGGCACCCTGATCGCCGACCAGATCGAGGTCTTCCGCCGCGGCGCGACGGGCGCCGCGCAGGTGCCGGTATCGGCGCAGACGGTCCCCGGCGTCCCCGGCATCGGCCCGGAGGACGTCTACACGACCAGGTTCCCGCGCGCCTACGTCATCCCGGCCGGCGACGCCCGCACCCAGCGCTCGGGGCCCGCCGCCGCCCGTCTGGTCGACCACCTCATCGCCAACGACGTCCGCGTCACCCGCGCCACCCGCCCCTTCCGGCTCGCCGGACGGACCTACCCCCGGGGCTCGTACGTCGTCGACATGCACCAGCCCAAGCGCGGCATGGCGAACGTGCTGCTGGCCGACGGCCGGGACATCAGCGGCAAGGTCTCGGTGATGTACGACATCTCCGGCTGGAGCCTGGGCCGTCTGTGGGGCGCCACGGTCGAGCGGGTGCCGTCGGGCAGCCTGCGGGGTGCGCCGCTGCGCGCGATCGGCGAGGCCGCACCGGTCGCCCGGGTGCCCGCGCACGGCGATCTGCGGCTGCGCCTGACCGACCCGCGCGAGATCGCCGCCCTCAACTCCCTGCTCCGGCAGGGCGTGGCGGTCCGGCGGGCGGACGACGGCAGCGTCGTCGTCCCGGCGTCGGCCCGCCGCGCGGCGCGCACGGCCGCCCGCGACCACGACGTCTCCTTCACCGCCACGCGGCGGACCGGCACGGCACCGCTGCACCGCCTCCGCGTCGCCGCCGCCGTCACACCGGGTGAGCTGTTCGCCCTGCGGGAGATGGGCTTCGACGTCACACCGGTCTCGACGGCCGTCCTGAACGCGGGTTTCGACTGGTCCGGCACGGACGTGCTGTTCGTGTCCGCCGGGCTGGAACACGCGGACCTGACCGCCTCCGCCCGGCAGGCCCTGGACGCCTTCCTGGAAGGGCACGGCCTGGTCGGCAGGGGCGCGACGGGGGCCGCCCTGAACGCGGCGGCGGGCCGGCTGGCCGTCAAGCCGGTGGAGGGCAACGCGGACGCGAACGGCGTGGTGAAGGTGACCAACACGGGCGGCATCACGCGCGGCGCACCGGACCACGGCTTCGTCTACGCCCCGCTCTGGTTCACCGACCCGGGCCCGGGCGTCCGCGTGGAGCAGTCGTACGCGACCGGGAACCCGCTGGTCGCCGGGCACTGGCGGCCGCTGCCCGGCGGCACCGGCGGTCCCGCCGCTGCGGCCGGGCAGGCCTCGGTCGTCAGCGGGGACCACACGGTCCTCTTCGGCACCGAACCACTCTTCCGGGACCACCCCAAGGGGGAATTCCCGCAGGTGGCGAGGGCATTGTTCACAGTGGCACACAGCGCTTCAGTCAAGGAGAGCGGATGACGCAAGAGATCCACGGCACCGTGGCGGACGGCTTCGAGGCGGTGCGCGAGGAGTTCAGCGCGTTCGTCGCCGGGGAGCGCGCCGACTACGAGGGGCAGCTGTGCGCCTACGTCCACGGCCGGAAGGTCGTCGACCTGTGGGCGGGGACCGACGCGGACGCCCTCTACGGCGTGTTCTCGTCCACCAAGGGCGCCGCCTACCTGGTCGTGGCTCTGCTCGTCCA
Organism: Streptomyces sp. WAC04114; assembly: GCF_019733245.1. NCBI lineage: Bacteria > Bacillati > Actinomycetota > Actinomycetes > Kitasatosporales > Streptomycetaceae > Streptomyces > Streptomyces sp. WAC04114. The sequence goes on along the minus strand of NZ_JAIGQA010000008.1, from coordinate 15,077 downwards.
GGACGGCACGCTCGAACTGGACCGCAAAGTGACGTACTACTGGCCGGAGTTCGCGGCCGAGGGCAAGGGCGCGCTGACCCTGCGGGATCTGCTGGCGCACCGGGCGGGCGTGGTCGGCACGGACTCCGGGTTCACGGTCGCGGAGCTGGCCGACGACCGCCAGCTCGCCGAACGCCTCGCCGACCAGCGACCGTTCTGGCGACCGGGCACCGCGTTCGGCTATCACGCGCTGGTCGCCGGCGCCCTGGCCGGCGAGGTCGTACGCCGCGCGACGGGCCGCACGCTGCAGGAGGTCTACCAGGAGCGGATCAGGGCCCCCTACGGGCTGGACTTCCACCTGGGGCTGCCCGTGCCCGCGGAGCCGCGCTTCCGCACCACCCTGCCGATGGATCCGACGCCCGCGCAGCAGGCCGTCCTCGACGCCGCCGCACCCACGGGTCCGCACGCGTTGGAATCAATCGCGTTCAACCGCAACGCTGCGGAGCCGACCGACCTCGTCTCGCTCCCGAACATGCCGCTGATCCGCGCCAAGGGCCCCGCCTCGGTGGGCGGGGTGGCGTCCGCGCGGGGCCTGGCGGGGATGTACGCGGCGGCGATCAGCGAGGTGGGCGAGCAGCCGGCGCTGCTGAAGCCGGACACGGTGGCCGAGTTCGGCCAGTTCCACTCGGCCGGCCACGACCTGGTGGCCCGGGCCCACAAGTCGTTCGGGCTCGGCTTCCAGATGACCGCTGACACGTGGCACCCGTTCCTCGGTGCCGGGACGATCGGGCACAGCGGCGCGGGCGGCTCCCAGGCCTTCGCCGACCCGTGGAGCGGCCTCGCCTACGGCTACACGCGCCGCCGGTTCGCCTTCCCGGGCGGGGCGGCCCCGGAGAACGACCGGCTGGCGCGGGCGGTGCACGCGGCGGCGCTCGCGCTCTGAGGACCCTGGAGCCCGGACACGGCGGAGGCCGCACCCCACGTCCAAGGGTGCGGCCTCCGCGTACGCAACGACTGGGGTCAGACCAGCGTCACGGTGATGTTGCCGCGGGTCGCCTTCGAGTACGGGCACACCTCGTGCGCCTTCTCGATCAGCGACCGCGCGGTGCCCCGGTCGACCTTGGGGATGTCGGCCGAGATCTCGACGATGATCCCGAAGCCGTCCCCGTTCTTGCCGAGGCCGACCTTCGCCGTCACCGTCGAACCGGAGAGGTCGGCCCCCTCCTGACGGGCGACGACACCGAGAGCACCCTCAAAGCAGGCGCTGTACCCGGCGGCGAAGAGCTGCTCCGGGTTGGTGCCTGCGCCGCTCCCGCCCATCTCCTTCGGCGGGTTGACGACGAGGTCGAGCGTGCCGTCGTCGGTGGCGACGCGGCCGTCGCGCCCGTTCTCTGCGGTGGCGACGGCGGTGTACAGGACGTCGGACTGCTGGATCGGCATGCGGTTGTGTTCCTTAGGTCGTCCGCCGCGGCTCGCGCCCGGGCCGGGACGGATTCGGAAACAAGTTACCGCATGCCGGAATCCACAAGGAAGGCGTCAGAGCTTGACGATCATCTTCCCGGTGTTGTCGCCGCGCAGCACGCCGAGGAACGCCTCCAGGTTGTTCTCGATGCCCTCGACGACGGTCTCGCGGTACTTCAGCTCGCCGGAGGCGACCCAGGGGGCGACCTCCTGGACGAACTGGGGCTGCAGGTCGTAGTGGTCACCGACCAGGAAGCCCTCGATGCGGCCGCGGGTCGCGATCAGGCGGGCGAGGTTCTTGGGGCCCGGGGCGGGCTCGGTGTTGTTGTAGACGGAGATCATGCCGCAGACGGCGATCCGGCCGCCCTCGTTGAGGGAGCCGATGGCCGCCTCCAGGTGGTCACCGCCGACGTTGTCGAAGTAGACGTCGATGCCGTCGGGGGCGGCGGCGCGCAGCTGCTGGGCGACGGGCCCGTCCTTGTAGTTGAAGGCGGCGTCGAAGCCGTACTCGTCCTTGAGGAGCTTCACCTTCTCGTCCGACCCGGCGGAGCCGATGACGCGGGAGGCGCCCTTCAGCCGCGCGATCTGCCCGACCTGTCCGCCCACGGCTCCGGCGGCACCGGACACGAAGACGGTGTCGCCCTCCTTGAAGGCGGCGGTGCGCAGCAGGCCCGCGTAGGCGGTGAGGCCGGTCATGCCCAGCACGCCGAGGTACGTCGACAGCGGCGCGGCGTCCGGGTCCACCTTGACGGCGTTCTTCGCGCCGACGACCGCGTACTCGCGCCATCCGAAGAAGTGCAGCACGTGGTCCCCGACGGACAGCCCCTCGGCGTTCGAGGCCACGACCTCGCCGACGGCACCGCCCTGCATGACCTTGCCGAGCTCGAACGGGGCGACGTAGGACTTGGCGTCGCTCATGCGGCCACGCATGTACGGGTCCACGGAGAGGTACTTGTTCCGGACGAGGACCTGCCCCTCACCCGGCTGCGGGACCTCCACCTCGACGAAGGCGAAGTCCTCGGGCTTCGGCCAGCCGACGGGACGGCTCGCCAGGTGCCACTCGCGGCTGACGGCGGGGAGGGAGGGGGTGTCGGTCATGGTGCGCCTTACCTCACTGGCTCGATGCGGATGTTTCAGTACCTGAAACAACCATGCTCCTGAAAATTTCATGTTGTCAAATAACCGGGTACCCTCGATGGCATGGCCGCCACCACACCGACGCCCCAAGAGATGACCAACCGCCCGGATCCGCTGACCCTCGAGGTCGTCGAGCTGATCGGGCAGGTCGTGGCGCGGTTCCACGAGGACTACGAGTCGGGGGCGGCGGAGCACGCCCTGACCGGCGCGCAGGCGCGGCTGCTCAGCCTGCTGTGCCTCGAACCGCTGCCGATGCGCAGGCTGGCCCAGCAGCTGAAGTGCGAGCCGTCCAACGTGACGGGGATCGTGGACCGGCTGGAGGCGCGAGGGCTGGTCGAACGCCGCCCGGACCCCGCCGACCGCCGCGTGAAGGTGGCGGCGGCGACGGAGGAGGGACGACGGGTGGCCCGGAGTCTGAGGGAGTCCCTCCGATTCGCCCGCGAGCCCCTGGCCGGGCTCTCCGAGGGGGAGCGGGTGGCACTGCGGGACATGCTGCGGCGGATGCTGGGCTGATCGGCGCCGGTCTCCGGCAGGGGATTCGGCGCCCCTTCCCCCTGGATGCTGATCCAGGGGCGGCCGTCGGCCCTCGCGAGTGCAACGTGCGGGCGGTGTTCCCTTATCGACGGCCTCGCCCCGGTCGCCGTGGGATGAGGAAGGGTCCGCCCGGGCGCATCCGCGCGGACCAGGAAAGGTGTCCACGGCGCCCGCGCTTCGGAGAAGGGGCGCTCGGAACCCCGGCACGATCCAGGTCCCGCGAACTCGGCGTTCACAGAAGGGCTTTCAGGCGCGGGATACAGCCGTTCCGCCCCTACCGTGCCGACGAAGTCGGCCGAGCCGGCGCTACGTGCACCACCACAGGAACCGCTTGCACGGCTCGGACGCGGACGGTTCCGGTTCCGGGGCCTGCGTGGTCGGGTCCGAGGTCGGGGCCGGCTCCGGGGCGGGCGGGGCGGCCGTGGGGTCGGACGCCGGGCGGCTGGGGGCGCCTCCCGCCGTAGCCGACTCGGGGTCCTTCGTCGGTTCGTCGCCCTTCGGGGACTGCGACTTCTCGCCATCCGGGGACTTCGAAGCGGACAGCGAATCGGATGCGGAGGGCGAGGCGGATGCCGACGCGTCGTCGGCCCCGGCCGCCTTTCCGTCCTGACCACGGCCCGTCTTCCCGGCCTCCACCGAGGCGTCCCCGTCCGCCGACTCGCCTCCGGCCGCGGCCGGCTTCGGCGTCGAGCTGGGGGCGTCCATACCGAGTTCCGCGAGGCTCAGACCCCCGGCCGCCAGCACGAACCCGGCCGCCACGAACAGGGTCCGGCGCCGCCGCCGGCGGTGTGCCGCGGCCTTGCGGTCCCGCCGACTCGACCCGCTCGGGCCGTCGGGGGCCGGACCGTGCCCCCGCCCGCGCCGCCGGGCGGCGCGCCCGACGTGCTCGCCGTCGTCGTCGGTGTCGCCAGAGGCGTCGTCAGCGGCGTTGTCGGCGCCGTCGTCAGCGGTATGGGGGTCGTCGTATCCGTCGCGCCGGTCATATCCGTCGTGCTCGTCGTATCCGTCGGGCTCGTAGCCGGAGGCGCCCGGTGCGTCCGGCCCCTGCGGCCCGCCCGCCCCTGTCGGCCGTCCCGGCTCGACGACGGGGTACCCGGCCGCGGTTGCGCCGTACCCGCCGTACTCCTGCCCGCGCCCGCGCAGCGTTTCGGCCGAGGTGCCGCACCCCGGGCAGGCAAGGGCGCCGTTGAGGTGCCGTCGGCACGGGTCGCAGTAGTCCATGACGCGGGAAGATTAAGTTCCGCGCAGGTCACGTTCCTAGAGCCGGCTGTGAAGGTTCTGTAGGGACACGGTCCACCCAAGGTTTCGAAACTGTCGAAACCGTTATGCGCGCGACCCATTGACACCCCCACCGCCCGATCCTTACTGTCACGCCAGCATTTCGAACGTGTGACGAAATCTCGAACAGACAGAGTCGGAGCACGAGCGGGACGCTGACGGAACACACTGACGGAACTGAGCCGACGAAGCTGCGAGGGACAACCGCCGTGCGCATCACCGGAATCAGCACACACGTGGTCGGGACGCCTTGGCGCAACCTGACGTACGTCCAGGTGCACACCGACGAGGGGATCACCGGAGTCGGCGAGACCCGGATGCTGGGACACACCGACGCCCTTCTCGGATACCTGAGGGAGGCCGAGGCCAATCACATTCTCGGCTCCGACCCGTTCGCTGTCGAGGACCTCGTCAAGCGCATGAAGTACGGCGACTACGGCCGTGCGGGCGAGATCGTCATGTCCGGTATCGCCGTGATCGAGATGGCCTGCTGGGACATCAAGGGCAAGGCCCTGGGCGTCCCCGTCTGGCAGCTGCTGGGCGGCAAGGTCACCGACAAGGTCAAGGCGTACGCCAACGGCTGGTACACCACCGAGCGCACCCCGGAGGGCTACCACAAGGCCGCCCAGGGCGTGATGGAGCGCGGCTACCGGGCGCTCAAGATCGACCCCTTCGGCACCGGCCACTTCGAGCTGGACCACCAGCAGACCCTGTACGCCGTCTCCCTGATCGAGGCGGTCCGGGACGCCATCGGCCCCGAGGCCGAGCTGATGCTGGAGATGCACGGCCGCTTCTCCCCCGCCACGGCCGTACGCCTGGCCAAGGAGCTCGCGCCCTTCCAGCCGGCGTGGCTGGAGGAGCCGGTCCCGCCGGAGAACCTCAAGGCGCTGGAGAAGGTGGCCGCCAAGGTCGACATGCCGGTCGCCACCGGTGAGCGCATCCACGACCGGATCGAGTTCCGGGAGCTGTTCGAGAGCCAGGCCGTCGACATCATCCAGCCGGACGTCGGCCATATCGGTGGAATCTGGGAGACCAGGAAGCTCGCCGCGACCGCCGAGACGCACTACATGCTGGTGGCCCCGCACAACGTGGGCGGCTCGGTCCTGACCGCCGCGTCCCTCCAGGTCGGCTTCACCTCCCCGAACTTCAAGATCCTGGAGCACTTCAACGACTTCGCCGACGCGGAGATCAAGAAGGTGGTCAAGGGCGCCCCGCAGGTGAACCCGGAGGACGGCTGCTTCCACCTCTCCGACGCCCCGGGCCTCGGGGTGGAGCTGGACGTCGACGCCGCCGCCGAGTTCCCCCAGCAGCAGGCCCGTTTCGACCTCTGGGCGGAGGGCTGGGAACAGCGCAAGCCGAAGGGCGCGCAGTGAGCACCGCGGTCGTCGTCGACGCACCCGGCGAGCACCGTCTGGTGCCGCACGAGCCCCGGCGGCCCGAGGCCGGCGAGGCGCTGGTCCGGGTGCACGCCTCGGGGATCTGCGGCAGCGACCGCGAGGTCTACCAGGGCAACCGCCCCGAGGGCTACGTCCGATACCCGCTGACCCCGGGCCACGAGTGGTCCGGGACGGTTCAGGCCGTGGGCGCCGGTGTCCCGGAGTCCCTCGTGGGCCGCAAGGTCGTCGGTGAGGGCTTTCGAAACTGTCAGGTCTGCGACCGCTGCCACGCGGGCGACACGACGCTGTGCACGGCCGGTTACGAGGAGACCGGGTTCACCCAGCCGGGCGCGATGGCGGCCACGCTGACCCTCCCGGCCCGTCTCCTGCACGCCCTCCCGGACGACTGCGACCTCACGGCCGCGGCCCTCCTGGAGCCCGCCGCGTGCATCGCGGCCGCCGCGCTGAAGGGCAACGCCCGGCCCGGCGAGCGTGTCGCCGTGGTCGGCACCGGCACGCTCGGCATGTTCGCCGTGCAGTTCCTGAAGGCGAACTCGCCGTCCGAGCTGCTGGTCGTCGGCACCCGCCGGGACCGTGAGGCACTGTCGCGGAGTTACGGCGCGACGGACTTCCGGACGAAGGACCAGCAACTCCCGGACGACTTCGACGTGGTGATCGAGACGGCCGGGTCCGCGGACGCCGCCCGGATCTCGGCCGGCCTGCTCAGGCGGGGCGGCCGGCTGGTCCTGACCGGCATCCCGGCGCCGGGCGCCGAAGGCCTCGACCCGACGGACCTCGTGGTGAAGCAGCTGGAGGTGCACACCGTCTTCGGTGCGCCGCCGGACGCCTGGGCGCACACGGTGCGGGTGTTCGCCGCCGGACTGCTCGACCCGCTGCCGCTGGTGACGCACGAGCTGCCGCTCACCGAGTTCTCGCAGGCCATCGAACTGGTCGGGGCCGGCGATCCGAAGGTGGGCAAGGTCCTGCTGCGCCCCTAGACGTACGCCGGTACGGGGGCAACCTGACGGCTCCCGTACCGGCGTACCCCGGCCTCGCCCTGCTCAGAGCCGCGAACCTCGTCCGAAATATCGAACCAAAGGACATTCCTGTGACCGACGCTTCCACCACGGCAGCCCGCCGGCCCGGTGAGCCGGCCCTCGCCGCGCTGGGCCTGAGCGCACCCGACCCCGATCCCGCCGACACTTCCGCACACTCGTTCCCCGGGGGCGGCCGCTGGCGCACCGAGATCCCCTCCTGCGAGGGCCCCGAGGCGCTGGCGGTGGTGCTGAAGGAGGCCTCGCGGCTGGACGTGCCGATCCACCGGATCAGCCAGGGCAGCGGTGTGTGGATGCTGTCCGACGCCGAGATCACCGAGATGGTCGAGTCGACCGGTGAACGCGACATCGAGCTCTGCCTGTTCACCGGCCCGCGCGGCACCTGGGACATCGGCGGGTCCACGCGCACCGACTCGCGGGGGGCCGGACTGCGCGCTCGCGGCCACGACGCCGTCGCCGGCTGCGTCGAAGACGCCGTCAGAGCAACGGAGTTGGGCGTCAAGTGCCTGCTCGTCGCCGACGAGGGCGTGCTGTGGACGCTGCACCGGGCACGGGCCGCCGGGATCATCCCGGCCGACACCACGCTCAAGGTCTCCGCGCTCATCGGCCCGGTCAACCCGGCGGCGTACGCGGTCTACGAGCGCCTCGGCGCGGACTCGGTCAACGTGCCCAGCGACCTGACGCTCGATCACCTCACCGAGATCCGGCGGGTGTCGGGCGCTCCGATGGACATGTACATCGAGGCCCCGGACGACCTGGGCGGTTACGTGCGGATGTACGAAGTCGCCGAACTCATCCGTCGCGGCGCCCCGTTGTACCTGAAGTTCGGCCTCTCCAAGGCGCCCGGCATCTACCCGTACGGGCACCACATGCGGGAGCTGACCCTGGCCACCGCCAAGGAACGCGTGCGGCGCGGCCGGCTCGCCCTGGACCTCCTGGCCCGCCACGGGGCGGACGGCGACATGGCGCCGCTCGGCTCACGACTGCCGGGCGAACTGCAACGGTTCGAAATCTCGTCATAACGTTCCGGAAACTCGCCTTACAAAAGAAGACACAGCCGCGCACAATCCCACACATCTCTTCTCGGTCTTTCCGGCACGACCACCCGGAGCGACTTCGCGCCCTCAGACCGAGCCCTGCCACAGATCAAGGATGATGATCATGCGTAACCGCAGAGCCGCCCTCACCGCCATAGCCGGAGCCGCGTCCCTCGCCCTCACCCTGTCCGCCTGCGGCCAGAGCGGCGAGGGGGGCAGCAAGGAGAGCGAGGGCGACACCAAGGGCGCCACGATCGGCATCGCGATGCCGACCAAGTCCTCCGAGCGCTGGATCGCCGACGGCAAGAACGTCGTGACGGAGCTGGAGTCCAAGGGCTACAAGACCAAGCTGGTCTACGGCGAGGACGACCCCGACCAGCAGGTCTCTCAGGTCGAGAACCTGATCACGCAGGGCGTCAAGGCGCTGATCATCGCCGCGATCGACAACAAGTCGATGAACAACGTGCTCCAGCAGGCCAAGGACGCGAACATCCCGGTCATCTCCTACGACCGCCTGATGCTCGGCTCGCAGAACGTCGACTACTACGCCTCGTTCGACAACGAGAAGGTCGGCGAGCTCCAGGGCACCTACATCGCCGAGAAGCTCGGTCTGAAGGACGGCTCCAAGAAGGGCCCCTTCAACATCGAGCTGTTCGCCGGCTCCAACGACGACAACAACACCCGCTACTTCTTCGGCGGCGCGATGAAGGTCCTGCAGCCCTACATCGACAAGAAGCAACTCGTCGTCCGCTCCGGCCAGACCAAGCTCAACCAGGTCACGACCCTGCGCTGGGACGGCGGCACCGCTCAGAAGCGCATGGACGACATCCTGACGTCGGCCTACAAGAGCGAGCGCGTCGACGCGGTCCTCTCCCCCTACGACGGCATCTCCATCGGCATCCTGTCGGCGCTGAAGTCCGACGACTACGGCTCCAAGAGCAAGCCGCTGCCGGTCGTCACGGGCCAGGACGCCGAGGTCGCCTCGGTGAAGTCGATCATCGCCGGCCAGCAGTCGATGACCGTCTACAAGGACCTCCGCAAGCTCGCCAAGGTGTCCTCGAACATGGTCGACGCGCTGCTCAACAAGAAGAAGCCCGAGGTCAACGACACCAAGACCTACGACAACGGCGCGAAGGTCGTCCCGGCCTACCTGCTGGAGCCGGTCGCGGTGGACAAGGCGAACTACCAGAAGGAGCTCGTCGACTCCGGCTACCTCAAGGAGAGCGACCTCAAGTAGTCCCCGCCATCCACCGACGATTCACCACTGATTGGAAGGCACGACCATGGCGGGACCCGTCCTGGAAATGCGCTCGATCGTCAAGACCTTTCCCGGTGTCAAGGCGCTGTCGGACGTCACGCTGACCGTCCGGCAGGGCGAGGTCCACGCCATCTGCGGGGAGAACGGCGCCGGCAAGTCGACCCTGATGAAGGTCCTCTCCGGCGTCCACCCGCACGGCACGTACGAGGGCGACATCCTCTTCGAGGGAGAGGTCTGCCAGTTCAAGGACATCCGGGCCAGCGAAGAGCGCGGCATCGTGATAATCCACCAGGAACTGGCCCTGGTGCCCTACCTCTCCCTCGCCGAGAACATCTTCCTCGGCAACGAGCACGCCACCCGGGGGATCATCAGCTGGACCGAGACCCTCCGGCACGCCACCGAACTGCTGCGCCGGGTCGGCCTGTCCGACCACCCGGACACCCGCGTCGCCGACATCGGCGTGGGCAAGCAGCAGCTCGTGGAGATCGCGAAGGCCCTGTCGAAGAAGGTCAAGCTGCTCATCCTCGATGAGCCGACGGCCGCCCTGAACGACGAGGACAGCGGCAAACTCCTGGACCTCATCCTGGAGTTGAAGAAGCAGGGCATCACCTCGATCATCATCTCCCACAAGCTCAACGAGATCCGCAAGGTCGCCGACTCGGTGACGATCCTGCGCGACGGCAAGACCATCGAGACCCTCGACGTGAAGGCCGCGGAGACCACCGAGGACCGGATCATCAGCGGGATGGTCGGCCGCGACCTGGAGAACCGCTTCCCGGAACGCTCGCCGCACGAGCCCGAGGAGGGCGCGGCGCCCGCCCTGGAGATCCGGGGCTGGACCGTGCACCACCCGATCGACCAGCAGCGCAAGGTGTGCGACGACGTCTCGCTCCACGTGCGGCGCGGGGAGATCGTCGGCATCGCGGGCCTGATGGGCGCCGGCCGCACCGAACTCGCGATGAGCGTCTTCGGCCGGACCTACGGCCGGTACGCGGACGGCACGGTCCTCAAGGACGGCAAGGAGATCCGCACGAAGACCGTCCCGGAGGCGGTCAAGCACGGCATCGCCTATGTGACCGAGGACCGCAAGCACTACGGCCTCAACCTCATCGACACCATCAACCGGAACATCTCGCTGAGCGCCCTGGGCAAGGTCGCGAGGCGCGGTGTGGTCGACGAGCACGAGGAGCGGCAGGTCGCCGAGGGCTTCCGCACGTCCATGAACATCAAGGCACCGACGGTGTTCGAGCCGGTGGGCAAGCTGTCCGGCGGCAACCAGCAGAAGGTCGTCCTCAGCAAGTGGATCTTCTCGGGTCCGGACGTGCTGATCCTGGACGAGCCGACGCGTGGTATCGACGTCGGCGCCAAGTACGAGATCTACACGGTCATCGACCAGCTGGCCGCCCAGGGCAAGGCGGTCGTCTTCATCTCCTCCGAGCTGCCCGAGCTGCTCGGCATGTGCGACCGCATCTACACGATGGCCGCGGGGCGGCTGACGGGTGAGTTCTCGCGGGCCGAGGCCTCCCAGGAATCGCTGATGCGTCAGATGACGAAGGACAAAGAGGTATCCCGATGAGCACGGACGTGACCGCCAAGAGCCCGGCCCCCGCGCCGCCGGGCAGGAGCGGAAGGGCCGCGGGCGACGGCCTGTTGCAGCTGGTGCTGGACGGCATGCGCCGCAACATGCGGCAGTACGGCATGCTGATCGCGCTGGGCCTGATCGTGGTCCTGTTCGCCGTCTGGACCGACGGCGACCTGCTGCTGCCGCGCAACGTCTCCAACCTGGTGCTGCAGAACAGCTACATCCTGATCCTCGCGATCGGCATGATGCTGGTCATCATCGCCGGCCACATCGACCTCTCGGTCGGCTCGCTGACGGCGTTCGTCGGGTCGATGGCCGCCGTCTTCATGGTCAAACAGGACCTTCCCTGGCCCCTCGCCGTGGTCCTCTGCCTGGCCGTGGGCGCGGTCGCCGGTGCCGTACAGGGGTTCTTCATCGCGTACGGCGGGATACCGTCGTTCATCGTGACCCTGGCGGGCATGCTGATCTTCCGCGGTCTGACGGAGATCTTCCTGGAGGGCCAGACCCTCGGCCCGTTCCCGGACGGGCTGCAGAAGGTCGCCAACGGATTCCTGCCCGAGGTCGGACCCAACACGAACTACCACAACCTCACACTGCTGCTCGGCTTCGCGATGATCGCCTTCGTGATCTTCCAGGAGGTCCGTGACCGCAAGCGGCAGCAGGAGTTCGACCTGGACGTCCCGCCCGCCAAGCTGTTCATGCTGAAGCTGGTCGCGATCGGCGCCGCGGTGCTGACGCTCACCATGCTGCTGGCCAGCTACAAGGGCGCCCCGATCGTGCTGCTCATCCTGGGCGTGCTGCTCGTCGGCTTCGGCTACGTCATGCGCAACGCGATCATCGGCCGCCACATCTACGCCATCGGCGGCAACCTCCCGGCGGCCAAGCTGTCGGGTGTGAAGGACAAGAAGGTCACCTTCCTGGTCTTCCTGAACATGGGCATGCTCGCGGCCCTGGCGGGTCTGGTCTTCGCCGCCCGCTTCAACGCGGCCTCTCCCAAGGCCGGCCTCAACTTCGAGCTGGAGGCGATCGCGGCCTCGTTCATCGGCGGCGCGTCGATGAGCGGCGGTGTCGGCACCGTGCTCGGCGCGATCATCGGTGGCCTGGTCCTGGGCGTGCTGAACAACGGTATGAACCTCGTCGGCATCGGCACCGACTGGCAGCAGGTCATCAAGGGCATGGTGCTGCTGGCGGCGGTCGGGTTCGACGTGTGGAACAAGCGCAAGGTCGGTTCGTAAGTCAGATCGGGGCCCCGCCACAACGGCGGGGCCCTCTCCTTATACGGGAGCCGCACACATGGAACTGAACAGACGCACGGTCATCGCGGGAGCTGCGGCGGCGGGAATGGCCGCCACCACGCTCGGCGGCACGGCACACGCCACGGGAGGCAGGAAGCCGGTGAAGACGCTCTTCGGCGAACTGGCCGACGGCACGAAGGTCCACAGCTGGTCGCTGGAGAACGGCGGCACCCGCCTCAAGGTCCTCTCCTGGGGCGGAGTCGTCCAGTCCCTGGAGATCCCCGACCGCCGCGGCCGCTACGCCAACGTCTCCGCGGGCTTCGACAACCTCGCGGACTACGTCGCCAAGACCCCGTACTTCGGTGCCCTGATCGGCCGGTACGGCAACCGCATCGGCAAGGGCAAGTTCACCCTCGAGGGCAAGAACTACCAGCTGTCCGTGAACGACGGCGAGCAGAGCCTGCACGGCGGCTCCCAGGGCTTCGACAAGCGCGTGTGGGACGTCGAGCCGTTCACCAAGGGCTCCGACGTCGGCCTGCACCTGTACTACACGAGCGTCGACGGCGAGATGGGCTACCCGGGCACGCTCAGGACGAAGGTGACGTACACGCTCACCCGGCACGGCGACTGGCGCATCGACTACGAGGCCACCACCGACAAGGCCACCGTCGTCAACCTCACCAGCCACGTCTACTGGAACCTGGCCGGCGAGGGCAGCGGCACGATCGAGGACCACGAGCTGTACATCGCCGCGTCCCGCTACACGCCCACCGACGCGGGCCTGATCCCCACGGGCGAGCTGGCCAAGGTCGCGGGCACGCCGTTCGACTTCACCCGGGCCAAGCCGATAGGCCGGGACATCCGCACCTCGCACCCGCAGCTGGTCACCGCCAAGGGCTTCGACCACAACTGGGTGCTCGACAAGGGCATCACCACCCGGCCCGAGCACGTGGCGACCCTGCGCGACCCGGCCTCCGGCCGGTCCTTGAAGATCGCCACGAACGAGCCGGGCCTGCAGTTCTACTCCGGCAACTTCCTCGACGGCACCCTGACTGGCCCGTCCGGCCGCACCTACCGGCAGGGCGACGCGCTCTGCCTGGAGACGCAGCACTTCCCGGACTCGCCGAACAAGCCGAAGTTCCCCTCGACGGTGCTGCGACCGGGGCAGACGTACCGGACGACGACGATCCACACGTTCGGCTGCTGACAAGCCTTCACAGGTCCGACACATGTTCTGACCGGTTCGCCGACGGTTGAACGGTGTCACCCCGGCCTCCGTATGAAAGGGCGGCCCGCGCTCCCCCGCGCGGGCCGCCCTTAAACGTCGGGTCCGTCCGTCCCCAACGGACCCGCCCCATACGGAGGTTCCATGGCCGACAACGTCACGTCGCTGTTCCGCAGTACCGCGGCACACAGCCCGTCGATGGCGGCTCTGACACGTGAGGGCGGCGAGGGAGCCGGCCCCGTGGACTTCTGTATCCCCTGCAACCCGTACTTCCCGACCCCGGCCATGTTCGAGGACATGGCGAGCCGGCTGCGCGACATCATCACGTACTACCCGAGCGGCGCCGACACCATCACCGCCGAGCTGTGCAGCCTGCTTCAGCTGCCCCCGCAGTGCGTGGCCATGGGCAACGGCTCGACCGAGCTCATCACCTGGATCGACCACCTGCTGGTCCGCGAGTCCCTCGCCGTCCCCGTCCCCACCTTCGGCCGCTGGACCGACCAGCCCATGGAGACCGGCAAGCGGGTCGACATGTTCCCGCTCCAGGAGTCCAGCGGCTTCGCCCTCGACCTCGCGCAGTACGCCGAGTTCATCCGGTCCCGGGGCACCCGCGTCGCGGTGATCTGCAACCCGAACAACCCCGACGGCGGCTTCCTGCACAAGCACGCCATCGTGCAGTTCATGGACGCCATGGCCGACCTCGACCTGATCGTCATCGACGAGTCGTTCCTGGAGTTCGCCGACGCCGAGGCCGAGCCGTCGGTCGTCCAGGAGGCGATGCTGCGACCCAACGTCGTCGTGCTGCGCAGCCTCGGCAAGAACTTCGGCCTGCACGGCATCCGCTTCGGCTACCTCGTCGCCAACCCGGCGCTCGCGGGCCGGGTCCGCTCCATGCTGCCGAAGTGGAACCTCAACTCCTTCGCCGAGCACGTCGTCTTCATGCTGAAGGAGCACGGCGCCGAGTACGCGCAGAGCCTCCAGCAGGTGCGCCGGGACCGCCTCGACATGGCCGGCCAGCTCTCCTCCCTGCCCGGGCTCACGGTCTACCCGTCGCAGGGCAACTTCCTCTTCGTGCGCCTCCCCGTGGGCGCCGAGGGCACCGTGGTCCGGGACCGCATGCTCACCGAGCACCGGATCCTGGTCCGCGAGTGCGGCAACAAGATCGGTTCGTCCAGCCGCTTCCTGCGTCTCGTGGTGCGCCCCCAGGTGGACGTGCGTCGCCTGGTGTCCGGCCTGGAACAGGTGCTCTACGGGACGTCCAGGAGGGGAGCCGCCGTACCGGAGCTGGGCAATGGGACCAGCTACAGCTCGGGTACGGCGGCAGTGGACCGCTTGGTGAGCGAGACGAACGGGTCGGGCATGCGGGGGCTCGCGGCGCAGGCGGTGGGAATGGCCGCCGCGCCGGCCCCCGCCGCGGCCACGGGGGCCGGGGGGCCGGGACTCGCCCCGGCGGCCGCGAGCACGGGTGGGGCGGGGTTCGCTCCCGCCGCGGCGGCCGCCGCCCCGGCTCCCGCTCCGGCCACCGGCATCGGCATGCCGCTCCCCGCCGCCGCGTCCGCCGTGCCGGCGGGTACGAGCGGCGGGATGCCGATGCCGGCTGCGGCGCAGATGCCGCAGCCGCAGCCGCAGCCGCAGATGCCCCAGCCGCAGATGCCGCAGGCGGTACCGCAGTCCGCGCCCCAGCCGGTGGCCGTACCGGCGCCGCCCCTGGCGCCCGTGGCCCAGGCCCCGGTTCCCGCTCCGGCGCCGGCTCCCGCGCCCGCGCCCATGGCCGCTCCGTTCACCGGGCCCACGCCGCCCGGCGTTCCGGCCCGTGGGGGTCTGACGGCGGCGCAGGTGCGGGGGACGAACGGTCTGACTCCGGCACCGGCCACGGGGTGGCCTGCGGCGCAGAGCTGGCCGAACGCGGCGGGGATGGGG